>JAGDAG010000224.1 GCA_017959625.1 Abditibacteriota bacterium
ACCGTTTGCCGAAGGCAAATGGGGGGGCCGTACAAGGCGCGGTACGCAAAGCTAAGCAGTACGGTCATCTCTGCGCAAACGGCAATACGACGAAACGCGCAGCGACAGGCAAAGCTCACGGCGTCATCGTCGCTGTTGCGGGCATCTCGGCGGTTCTGTTTGTCTGTTGCGGTCATCTCGGCGGTTCGCCGTTTGGGCGAACCGGTAAGAGATCTCCCCGTCATAGATGTTGCTCTTGCGCGCGCTCCTTAAACGGCCCCCCCATCTGCCTTTGCGCCGGTCGTTGGCAAAACGGAGCCGAGGTGACGGGAAGAGCGAACCGCCGAGGTGACGCCGTGAGCTTTAAAAAAAACTCTTCCGCAGTTTTTCTCTCATTTGTAATATAATATAGTTGTAATACGGCGCCGCTGCGCCCCGAAACGATAAGGAGAGACCCTTATGAAAAAATTATATCTGCTTTTTGCCGCCCTTGCGGTCCTGTGCGCTGCCGCCGGGCTGCGGGCGGAAGCCCCCGCCCGAAACCTGCCCTCCGAGCTGAACGGAGTGGGAACGGGAGCCTCCCACAGGTTTCTGTCGAGCCATATACTGGGGATAGGCATCCCTCTCGTTTATGAGTTTCAGGCGCCGGACGGAGACTATGTGGCGGTGGCCGGCTTTTGCGAGCCAGACTGGGACCGCGGCGGCAACAGATACATGGAGTTTTCCGTATCTTCGGGGCAGACTGTGGCGCTGGACCCCGCCGCCGATCCGGGCAAGGGCAGGGCCCTCTTCTTGCAGGCAAAGGGACGGGCTTCCGGCGGGCGCCTGAGAGTGGAGATAAGGGCCGCGGCCGGGTCTCCGGACAAAAACACCATCTGCTCCGGCATCTGGATATTTGACAGCGGGACCTGGCGGCAGAACTCTCTTTCCGCCGAAACCGTTGCCCGGGGAGAAGGGGACGCTTTTGCCCTTTATACCGTTAACTGCGGCGAGAAGGATTCCGACGTCGTATACCGGGGCCACGAGGAGACCATAAGCAGGGCCGCGGCCTTCGGCAAAGCGGCCGCCTCCCTGGGGATACCTTTTTCCGCGGCGGAGCTGGAGGCGGCTTACGCCCGCAAAGACTTTCAGGCGTTCTCCGCCCTTTACCAAAAGGCCGCTCCCCTGTTTGAACGGGTGGAGGATGCTGTTTTCGCCAAATACTCTTCTTTTATGAGACAGAGCGCCGAGACCCGTATTTTTTCTCCCGGCCGGGCAAATATCGAGATCAGGCAGGAAGACCGGGTAAAGGTGTCCCTGAGGTCCTATCCGGAAGAGGGCATCACGGAATACGGCTTTCACCGGGAGTGGGGCGGAGAGCGTATGGAAGACATACTCGCCCTCTCATTTTCCGGTCCCGGCCACGACGAGGGCAGGCAGCTCTCCCTCCGGACAGATCCCGCCCTGCAGGATATAGACTACACGGCGGCCCGGGTCAAATACGTGTACCGGGACGCCACCCTTTCCTTCAACGTGTGCGCGCGGCCAATGCTTCTCATCACCTCTTCCAAGAAGCCTTTTTACGTAGACACTCCTCTGGAGGAGAAAAACGGCGTTTTCAGGGGCCGGAAGGGAGCCATGCATTTTGCCGTGGTGTCCCCCGAAGGGCGCCGGACCCGCAGCCTGGCTCTGCTGTGGGCCGACAGCGAAAGCAAGCTGGACCGGCTCATCGCTTCCACAGGCTCCCTGTCGGAGCGCAAGGCCGAAGCGGAGGCCTGGGCAGAGGATGCCGTCCGCAGCGCCGTCCTCAGGGGCGCCGGGGCCTACGACAGCCTGATGAAGCAGAACCACAGAGCCATGGCCACAATGCACTGGCCCGAGGGGCAGCTGCTGGCGGCTCTGGACGGGGGCTATACCCATATATGGGTCAGGGATACCACCGTGGCAGTCCTGTTCGAGGCCCTGGCCGGAGATCACCGGTATATCGGCAAATGGGCGGATTTTCTCATCAATAACTACACGGAGACCGAGGCGGCGGGCAAGTCCTGGAAGGCATTTTTTACCTTTCCCGGCAAGCACTACTTCAAAAAAGAACAGGACGGCTGTTTTTACGCGGCGGCTTCCTGCTACGGCGCCTGGAAGCTGACCGGGGACGCAAGCCGGCTGGCGGAACGGTATGAAGCGCTGCGGTCTGCGTCGGATTATCTGGACGCCAGGTGGTTTGACGCCGAAAAGGGGCTCTATATGGAGACCTACGTGAACGAAGCCTCCATGGGAGCTGCGGAAGAACGGGAGAGCGGCGGCGAATATTACGGCAGCCTGGTCATAGACGGGCAATACGGCGAATGGATCGACAGCCTGTATCAGAACCAGATAATGTACGCCACTCACGTCATGCTGGCGGAGATGGCCGCCGCCCTGAAGCGGCCCGGGGACAGGGTGTATCATCTGGCAAAGGCCCGCAGCCTGCAGGAGGCAGTCAAAAAGGAGCTGTGGGACGGCAAGCGTTATTATGCCGGCGCCGTCCGGCTCCCGGACGGAACCTACCGGAAGGCCGACTGGTTCTATCACGACATTTTCTTTGATTATATCTGGGCCCTGACCCTGTTCCCCGCCCTGACGGATCAACACGAGGGCTATCTGTCCCTGGAAGCCATCATGACGGAGAGGGAGCCCGGCGCCCTGTTCGGCGGCACCCTGAACAGAAACTATTTTGCCGGCGGCTGGGGGCACGCGGCTTACGCCTTTGCCATGGCGGGGGAATACGAAAAAGCCCGTATCCTGATGGACAGGGTGTCCGTCCCCATGCGCAAGGTGTATTTCAACAAGGTGATGGACGCCATGTATTATATGCCCGACGTGATGTATGAAAACGCCCACAATCCCGGCAACCACAAGCCCCAGTCCTTTGCCATAGGGCCCTGGATGTATGCGGCGTCGGCCTTCTGCGCCATAGAAGACTACAACGGCGTGACTGCGGTCCCCTCGGGCACAGGGGAGGCCATGGAGAATATGTCCTTCCGGGGCGCTTCGGTGACGGTGCGTACCGGCAAAACAGGGCAGTATGCCGCCGGCGTCAGGGTCAACGGCAGGCTGCTGGAAGGGGCGCTGAAAGTCCCGGCGAAAATGCTCACGGGCAGGACGGAAATCGAGATCGTCTACGGCAACGAGCCTTACCCCCTGCCGGTGCTGGCCTATACCAACGCCGAGGTGGGCTTCGTGAGAAACGGGGCTGCCGGGACGGCTGTCTCCCTCACCGGCTTCGGCCGGTGCATAGTCCGCTTTGACCGGAAGGTTGACAGGGACAGCCTGTCCCTGAAGACCCAAAATAGCGGTGACGCGCCCTTTGAACTGTGGACGGAAGGGGGCATGACCCGCATGGAATACGACGCCTCGGGAGAGACGCTCTTTCTGACCATAAAGGGCTGACGGAGACGTATTTTCCGCCGTCACCCCGGCTGTTGCGGTCATCCCGGCGGTTTGCCTTTTGGCGAACCGGTAAGAGATCTCCCTGTCATAGATGTTGCCAATGTCATCCGTGCGCAAACGCTCTGCCCCCACGGTGTCATCTCGGCGGAAAATGTATACCGATGAAACGCGGATGCGTTTCAGGCATTTTCCGGTAAGAGACCTTCGGGGGCACCGTCCGCCTTTCAACATTATAAGCCGACTGCGTCGGCGCAAAAGGCGGATGGGGGGGCCGTATAAAAGGCCGTGGGCAATACCGTTTCCCTTCGTCGGCGCAAGGAAAACGAGGGGGCCGTATAAGGCACGTATCGTTTTGATCATGTCCGGGTCCTCCCACCGGCCCACTCCGGCATAGCCGGAGCAAGGAACGGGCCGGCTGGCCCCTCCGGGGATCTCTTGCCGCTTCCGGCCTGAATGCTTACGCATTCGTCGTATTGCCGTCCGCGCCGAGATGACGGTGAGCTGCGCAGCGCACTTACGACGAGGTGACATACAACAGTAAGGCTGAAAACACGCAAAAACTCTGCAGATTAACAAAGCCTGAACTCCCATGGGGTGGGAGGGGCGGAGCCCATGCTCAAGCGTTTGTTCGAGCGTCGCCGTCAGGCGCAAGGCAAGAAAAGCAAGCCCGCAGCTTTCGGGGTTGCCTTGCCGCAGAGCGAAGAACAAAGGCGCAGACGGGTCCAGGGCAGCAGGCCCTGGGCTGTGAGGGGTCCGGGGTGACTAGCAACACCCCGGCGGGGTTCGGGCACCGCGTGCCCGAGAAAAAGAGGGGGGGGTATAAGGGGGGCACCCATCCCCCCTTGAAGAGAGAAAGCCCAGGAAACGGCGCGGAGGCAATTTCTATGACAGGGAGATCTCTTACCGCCGTCTTGCCGTTGGCAAAACGGCGCCGAGATGACGGTGAGCTGCGCAGCGCGCTTTCCGGCGGGATGCTGGCGCTTTTTCAGCGTTTCCGCCGGAGGCGGGAGGTTCACACTCCGGCTATTATCTCCCTCAGGCTGTCCGCTTCTCTCTTCAGAGTCTCTATCCTGTCGTCGGGCATGAATTCCAGCAGCAGGCACCGGTCGCCTTCAAAGCAGCGCAGATAGTTTTTCCATTCCTCTGCGCCCTCGGAGAGGGGATACCTGATGACCTTGGGGTTGCGCCACTGGAACACGTGTATATGGGTGGTCTTGGGGGCCATTGCCCTGGCGTAGGCCAGGTTTTCCTCCACGGTCTTGAACTGGGAGGGCTGCCAGTAGCCCAAAAGCCGGGGGGAATCTATCTCGCCGAACATCTCCCGGGCCCCCTCCAGGGACTCGGTGTAGGTCTTCACGTGGCACTCGGTGCAGAAGGTGACCCCCTCCTTTTCACCTATGGCCGCCAGGGCGCGGAAGGAGTCGAAGAGCTCTTTTTTGCCCTGTTTTTGATAATCCTCGTAAAAACCGTCCCCCGCCCAGATGCGCAGCGTATCGGTACCCAGGATGCGGGCTGTGCGGATATATTCGTAAACGCCTTCCGCGGGATGGACCCCCGCCCTGAAATAGGTGCCGTAGGAGCAGGTGAAAAGGCCGGCGTCCGCCATGCGGGCTGCTATGTCCCGGGCGTTTTTTTCGTCTCCCGCCGGGGCGTGGACGTCGCTGCCCCATTCGATGCAGGAAAGGCCCGCCGCCCTTGAGGCGGCTATGATCTCCGCGGGAGAATGCTTGCGGAAGCTGATGGATACGAGACCTGTGTTATACATATATGGTGACCTCTTGATTTGCGTGTAGGGGCGGGGCTGCGGCCCCGCCGTATTTATTATAACACATTTGACCCCGGAGGCGCGCTGCCGCCGTGATTGTTTTATTGCCGCAAATACTGTATAATAAAATTGAAAGTCCTGCCCCGCAGGGGGCGCAGCAAGGAGACCGGCCATGACAAAGGCTATTAAAATCACTGTTTTATTATTGTTTGTAACGTTACTGTCTTCCGCGGGCGTGTTCGGCGTCACCGTCAATATCGACACGGTCCAGGACCTGAAGGCCCTGAACACCGGCGGTATGTGCTTTGGAAAAAACGACGTACTGAATTTTGCCGCAGGCAAGACCTTTGACCTCACCGGCACCAAATGGAAAGGCATTTTCTGGAACGACGGCATGATATTGGGCAACGGCGCCACTATACTGCTGGACGATTTCCAACTCACAATAGCTGAAGTCGGTCCGCAAACATATTTGTGGGGTTTTGTCCATTACAATACGGGCGGTATCCAGCACCTGAATATCCGGCTCGCAGGGAACAAGACGTTCTCCGAGTATTCCGAAGAGGATTCCGGCGGCCTTCTCTGCGCCTGGAATGATTACGACGGCTCTATTGTCGGTTGTTCCGTGGACGGCGGCGGTGAAGGCGGCCCCCGCCAGATATATCATTATTCCAACTACTTTGGCGCCATAGCAGGCAGCAATTACGGCACTATCGTCGAAGCCTCCGTGTCAGACCTCAAGATAGTTTCCTGCCTTGAAGACGGCTACCAGGGGCTGATAGCGGGGACCAATGAAGGCGGGAGCATAGTTCGCTCTGTCGCCCACGATTGCAAGCTGTGGGACGGCTTTTGGAACGGCGGGATAGTGGGCTATGCGGACGGCGGCACCCTGACTTCGTGCGCCGTGTGGAACTCGGACATCCTGTCGCCTGTGGTGGACTCCTGCGGCGGAGGCTTTGCCGGTTACGCCGAGGACTGCAATATCAATATAAGCTGCGTGTTCAAAACGGCCGTCAAGGCCGACTATTGCGGCGGCCTGATCGGGCAGATGTACCATGTAAAGCTCAATGCCTGCTACGCTTGTCCCACCCGTTATGAAGCCTATGAGGCCGGCGGCCTTCTGGTCGGGGATGTCTGCGACTCGGAGGGCGACTACAACTACGTGACCGATGCTGCGAAGGCTGTGGGCAAAATCGACGGAACCTCTTTCTCGGTTTACGACTTCACCCCGGCGGAGTTTACCGACGGGACCCTGCTCACCGCCCTGAAGAGAAACACCACTTGGTACGAAGGCCCTGACGGTTTCCCCGTACCCATCAGACTCGGCACGCCTGTCACCGGCGTCTCCCTGGACCTCCATTCCGTGACTCTGGAGGTGGGAAAGACCAAACGCCTTACCGCCGAAGTGCTCCCTGCGGACGCCACCAACAAGGATCTCATCTGGTCCAGCTACGACAAGACCGTGGCCAAGGTGAGCTCCACCGGCAAGATAACGGCCATCGGTCCCGGCTCCACCACCATCCGGGTGAAGACCAAGGACGGCGCCTTCATAGACAAGTGCAAGGTGAAGGTCGTGGAACCCTCCGTCGCCGTCACCGGCGTTACCCTGAACAAGACTTCTGCCAAGGTGGAGAAGGGGAAGACCATCACTCTGACCGCCACAGTAGCGCCGGAAGACGCCACCAATCAGGCGGTGACCTGGACCAGCTACGATACAAGCATCGCCACGGTGACGTCGGAAGGCAAGGTGAAGGGAATCGCCCCCGGCACCACCACCATAAGGGTGAAGACCAAGGACGGAGGCTTCACCGCCAAATGCAAGGTGACCGTCACCCAGGCCACCGTCGCTGTCACCGGCGTGGCCCTCAATAAGACCGTGGCCTCCGTGGCCAAGGGCAAGACCTTTACCCTGAAAGCCGTGGTGACCCCGACGAACGCCACCAACCAGAATGTGACCTGGTCAAGCTATGACACGAGCATAGCCACGGTGACCTCGGAAGGAAAGGTGAAGGGTATCGCCCCCGGTACCACTACCATTCGTGTGAAG
>JAGDAG010000225.1 GCA_017959625.1 Abditibacteriota bacterium
ATGGGCGGCAGACTGGATTATATATGCCTGGACAACCGTCTGTTTCTGGCCTCGCTTTACAAGGAGCTCCGCAATGCTGACCGAGAAACGCTTTCTTGACATCTCTTCCCGTTTTGCGGGCAGGACCATAGCCGTTATAGGCGACTTTTTTCTGGACAGGTATCTGTTTTTTGACGACAGCCAAAAAGAGATATCCGCAGAGACAGGCCTCTTCGCCAATCAGGTGATAAAGATAATACACAGCCCCGGCGCCGCCGGGAACAGAGCCGTCAACCTGAAGGCCCAGGGAGCGGGGACAGTTATCCCCGTGGGCTACACCGGAGACGACGGCGAGGGCTATGAGCTCAGGCAGGATATCCGCGCCCTGGGCTGCGGCGACGATTATCTGCTCACCCTTCCCGAAAGGCACACCTGCTTTTACGCCAAGCCTCAGAACAAGGACATACGGGGGCTTGCCGGAGAAAAGGAACGCTACGATTTCAAGAACCGGACGCCCTTCACACAGGACGAGGAGCAGAGCCTGACGGAGGCCGCCGAAGCGGCCGTCCTACGGGCGGACGGGGTGATAGTGGCGGACCAGTCCGAAGTGGACAGGGAAGGCTGCGGCGTTGTGACCCCCGGCGTCCGCAGGGCGCTTATATCTCTGGCGGCAAAACATCCCGAAAAGCTCTTTTGGGTGGATTCACGCCTTCGGGGAGACAGATTCCGGAATATGATACTCAAGCCCAACGCCAAAGAAGCCGTATGGTGCGCCCTGGGCAAAACCGAATTTTCCGAAGAGGATATCAACGCCGCCGGCAGGATGCTGTCCGAAAAAAACCGCAGGCCGGTGTTCCTCACCCTTTCCGAAAAAGGCATAAGGATATTTGACAGAGACCGCGTGACCGGCGTCCCCGCCGTCAGGGTGGAAGGCGAGACCGACCCCACCGGCGCCGGTGATTCGGTGACCGCCGCAGCAGTCCTGGCCCTCTTGTCCGGCGCAAATTTCGAAGAAGCGGCCCGGACGGGCTGTCTGGCAGCCTCGGTGACAGTCAGGCAGCTGGGCAGAACCGGCAGCGCAACCCCGGAAGATATAGCAAAACAGATCGCAGCGGAAACGGAAATATAGATTTTAAAGGACGCCTTGCCGGGCGCCCTTTTTTTGCCCGTCTTTTCTGCGTTTTTTTGCTTTTTTCCCGAAACGGCAGGCCGTTTGTGCTATAATAGATATGGCGTTTTGACGCCCTAAGCAAAGTAAATCAGTTTTAACGGAGACGTATAATGACCCATAAAGAACGTTTTATAGCGGCTCTGGAGCGCAGGCCCATAAAAGGCAGAGTCCCCACCTTTGAGCTGGTGTTTTTCCTGACCATGGAAGCCTTCGGCAAGCTCCATTCTTCCATGAGGGCCTTCGGCCAGTGGGACCAGATGAGCGAAAAGGAAAGACAGCTCCACCGTCAGGATATCGTGGACACCTTCCGGATGACCATGGAAAAGTATGAGCACGACGCCTGCTTCTTCCACCCCAACCCAGGCTCCAGGGAGGAGATGATCCGGGAGATCAACATGTTCAACGAGCAGACCAACAACGAGTATTTTGTAATGATCCACGGCGACGCCACCTACGCTATCCCCGACGGGAACAGCATGCTGCAGTTTTCCTACAGGCTGGTGGACGAGCCGGACAAGGTGAAGGACGATGCGGAAAGAATGGTGGACAACGCCATCAAAAACGCGGCGTATCTGAAAGAAAACACCGATATCACCGGCTTTGCCCTTTGCTCGGACTATTGCCTGAACACCGGGCCTTTCCTTTCGCCGGATCAGTTTGCAGAATTTGTGGCCCCCTACCTCAAGCGCCTCATAGCCGGCTACAGGGATCTGGGGTATTACACCATAAAGCATACCGACGGCAACATAATGCCCATCATCGACCAGCTGGTGGACTGCAAGCCCGACGCCCTGCATTCCATTGACCCTCAGGCGGGAGTTGATATAGCCGAGGTCAAAAGGCTTTACGGCGACAAGGTGTGCCTGTGCGGCAACGTGAACTGCGGCCTTCTGCAGACAGGCACCGACGAAGAATGCATAGAATCCGCCCGTTACTGCCTGAAGCACGGCATGCCGGGCGGCGGCTACGTGTTCTGCACTTCCAACTGCGCCTATACCGGCATGGCTCTGGAACGCTACGAGCTCATCTGGAAGGTGTGGCACGAGGAAGGCATATACAAATAATATCAGGCAAAAAACTGCCCCCTGCGGGCAGTTTTTTTTGTTCCGAATATTTTTCCTGCCCCTTGACCCCGGCTATATAGTGTGCTATAATAAATATACACACAATATACCCGAGGAGCGGTTTTATGATATGTCCATTTTGCGGTTCCGACAACGACAAGGTGCTGGAATCCAGAACAGGTAAAAACAAATCCGAATTAAGGCGCCGCAGAGAGTGCCTCGAATGCGGCAGGCGCTATACTACAAAAGAAACCATCGTGAACATTTCCCCCATGGTAGTGAAAAGAGACGGCAAGCGTGAGATATTCAGCCAGGACAAGCTCATAAGAGGGCTGCAGATCGCCTGCAACAAACGCCCCGTGACTACCGAGACCATTATCGGCATAGCCAAAGAGCTGGAAGTGAGATGCATGCTCAGCGAAAACTCCGAGGTGACCAGCGACCTTTTGGGGCGGTGGGCCTCGGAAGAGCTTAAAAAAGTGGATATGGTTGCATATATCAGGTTTATGTCCGTATATATGCATTTTGAAAACATAGAGCAGTTCCGCGCGCTGCTGTCGGACGGAGAATCAAAATGAAGCTTAGCGAAAACGCATTGACAGTGCTGGAAAAACGGTATCTTACCAAGGACGAGAACGGCGATCTCAAAGAGACCCCGGAAGGCCTTTTTGTGAGGGTGTGCTCCGCAGTGGCGGAGGCGGAAAAGAAATTCGGAAAAACGGACTATGAAGAAACAAAAAAGGCTTTTCTCGATATGCTCACGGAGCTGGATTTCCTGCCCAATTCCCCTACTCTCATGAACGCAGGCAAGGAGCTGGGCCAGCTTTCCGCCTGCTTCGTGCTTCCCGTGGAAGACAGCATGGAAGACATTTTTGAAACCATCAAAAACACCGCTCTCATCCACAAAAGCGGCGGCGGCACCGGTTTTTCCTTTTCCCGCCTGAGGCCGGCCAGCGATATAGTGCGTTCCACCAACGGCGTTTCCAGCGGCCCCGTCTCCTTTATGGAGGTGTTCAATTCCGCCACGGAAGCCATAAAGCAGGGCGGCACCCGGCGGGGGGCAAATATGGGCTGCCTGCGGGTGGACCACCCCAACATCCTTGATTTCATCAAATGCAAAAACGACCTGACAAAGTTCACCAATTTCAATATTTCCGTTCTGCTTACGGAAAAATTCATGGAAGCGGTAAAGGCGGACGCCGATTATGAACTCATCAACCCCCGCACCGGGGAATGCGTGCAGACCCTCAGCGCCTCCAGGGTGTTTGACCTGATAGTAGGCATGGCCTGGAAAAACGGCGAGCCGGGCATAATATTCATCGACCGCATCAACAGAGACAACCCCACTCCCGCCGCGGGCATGATAGAAAGCACCAACCCCTGCGGAGAGCAGCCTCTCCTGCCCTACGAAGCCTGCAATCTGGGTTCCATAAACCTTGCCCACATGGTGAAGACCGAAAACGGCGCCCCCCAAGTGGATTTTGAAAAGCTCAAAAAAACCGCCGCCCTTGCCGTGCGATTTCTGGACGACGTTATAGAGATCAACAAATACCCCATTCCCGAGATCGAAAAACAGACGCTGGAAAACCGCAAGATAGGCCTGGGGATAATGGGGTTTGCCGATATGCTGTTTCAGCTGAACGTCCCCTACGATTCTCCGGAAGCCTGCGAAACGGCGGAGCAGGTGATGAAATGCATCAGGGATACGGGAAGAGAAGCGTCCGCCCGGCTTGCGGCGGAAAGAGGCGTTTTCCCCGGCTATAAGGGCAGCATATACGACCAAAAGGATACCCCCGTGCGCAACGCCACGGTGACCACCATAGCCCCCACCGGCACCCTGAGCATCATCGCTTCCTGCTCCGGGGGCTGCGAGCCGGTGTTCGGCATCTCCTTCTTCAAAAGGGTGCTGGACAACAGCAAGCTGTTTGAGGTGAACCCGTATTTTGAAAAAACGGCCCGGGAGCGGGGCTTTTATTCGGAAGAGCTCATGCAGAAGATAGCCGAAAGAGGCTCGGTGAGAGGCCTCGACGAGGTGCCGGAGGACGTGCAGAGAGTTTTCGGCACGGCCCTGGACATCACCCCGGAATGGCACATCAGGATGCAGGCCGCTTTTCAGAAATACACCGACAACGCCGTTTCCAAAACCGTGAACTTCCCTCAAAGCGCCACCAAGGACGACGTGAGGCAGGCCTTTATATACGCCTATGAGCTGGGCTGCAAGGGCTGCACCATTTACCGCTACGGCTCCCGGGACGCCCAGGTGCTGAACATAGGAACAGACAAAAAAGACGGGGAAAAAAGCGAACCGAACGCAGTGCGGGCGCGGCCCGACGTAACAGTGGGCAGGACCGAACGCATCTCCACCGGCTGCGGGCATCTTTACGTGACCATAAACGAAGATGAAAAAGGCGCCTTTGAGATATTCACCCAGATAGGCAAGGCCGGCGGCTGCGCCTCCAGCCAGCTGGAGGCCATAAGCAGGCTCTGTTCCCTGGCCCTCAGGTCCGGGGTGGATATAACCGCCATCAGAAAACACCTGAGGGGCATACGCTGCCCCCACCCCGCCTGGGGCAAGGGCGGCCAGGTGCTTTCCTGCGCCGACGCCATAGGCATAGCCATAGACCACTATCTGGAATACAAAAACCAAAAAGGCGAAGCCGCCGCTCCCGCCGAGGATGCGGAAGCCGCCGACAAGCAGATAGGCGCCTGCCCCGACTGCGGCGGCGAAGTGGACCACGAATCCGGCTGCCTGGTGTGCCGCTTCTGCGGCTGGAGCAAATGCGGATAAATGCTGACAGCATAACAAAAAAAACGATCCTGCAGATCGATATCCGGAATAGATTAAAGCATAACAGTTATGATGTAACATACCCTCAACAAGTTCGTCACACATAGCTTCTTTTTACTTTCGATTTATTCCTGCAAATCTAAAAGTCAAAGCTGAATTGTTGAAAGAGGAATCGTTTTCAATAAAGTCATCAACACAAGCCATTGGGAGTTTATATTCAGCCCGCCAAGACAACAAAACAAGAAACCGGTTATAAAACACGCAAAGTTTAAAGGGTTAAATTAAAAGACATGAAGCTTACTATAAAAAACGATCCGGATAAAAAAGCAACGTTTGATCCGAAAGAATACTTTCCTTTCAGAGCGGTGCTTTCCGATAAAGCAGCAGAGTTGGCTCATATAGGATTTTATTATAAAGACTCCAATCTTTTTGAACTGACCATTGACAGATCCACAGGCAGTATCATCGAAATGGTTCTGACTATATGCAATCGCTTCCAAATCAACAAGAAAAAGCTGATGCTTCCCGATATGGCAAATTCAGATATGATATCA
>JAGDAG010000226.1 GCA_017959625.1 Abditibacteriota bacterium
CCGCCGCCAATGTCCGCAAAATGCGCCTCGGCATCGCGGGCGGCGACCGCGTGCTCGCCGTTTATATGCCCGGTCCGCACAGCTATACCGGGGAAGACGTGGCAGAGATATCCTTCCACGGCAGCATGCTGATAGCGGGGGAGATATTTTCCGCCCTTTTTGAGGCCGGCATGCGCCCCGCCGAACCCGGCGAATTCACGAAAAGGGCCTTCCTGAACGGCAGGATAGACCTCAGCCAGGCAGAAGCGGTGAACGACGTCATAAAGGCGGGCCCCCGGGAAGCAAAAAACCTGGCGTTAAGACAGCTGGGCGGAGGACTGAAAAACACTCTTTCAGCCGTGGAAAAAGAACTGCTGGACGCCACAGCCTCCATGGAAGCCGCCATAGACTTCCCCGAGGACGTCCCGGAACCCGGAAAGGACGAGCTGCTGCAAAAGATCGGCGGGGCGGCAAGCGAGCTTGAAAGGCTCGTATCCGGCTTTGAAAAAGCGCATTTTTTCAGAGACGGCCTCCGGATAGCCCTTGCAGGCAGCGTAAACTCGGGAAAATCCTCACTCCTCAACACTCTTCTCGGCCGTGACCGCGCTATAGTCACCTCCGTTGCCGGGACCACAAGAGACACCCTTGAAGAAACGGCAGATATCTTCGGCATCCCCTGCACCCTGATCGACACCGCAGGCGTCCGGGACACCGAGGACGAGGTGGAAAAAGAAGGGATAAACAGATCGGCGGAAACCATAGAGACCTCGGATCTGACGGTGATCCTTTTCGACTCCTCGAGGCCCCTTTCGGCAGACGACAGAAAAGCCGCCGGACAGGTTTTCGCAAGGAAGCATATTTCCGTTCTGAGCAAAAGCGACATAGCGGACGGGGACGCTTGTTGCGGGATATGCGGCTTTATCGAAGGGGAAACCGGCAAAAACCCCCTGCGGATAAGCTCAAAAACCGGAGAAGGTATTGATTTATTGCAGAAATCAATATATAATATACTTATAAGTGACAGCATTCCGCGGGACGCATCCGTTATGACCAACGCGCGCCACGCAGACTGCCTGAAGTCTGCCCTCGCCTGCCTTGGAAACGCAAAAACAAGCACAGAAGCAGGCATGCCCATAGACTTTGTATCCATCGACGTCCGGGGCGCTCTTTCCGCTTTGGGGCAAATAACGGGAAGCGGCGCCGACACAGATCTGCTGGATACGATCTTTTCCGGTTTCTGTATCGGAAAATAGGAGATGCCAATGCCAAAGGGTAAATACATCAAAAACCTGACAATATCCGAACCGGTGAACGATCTGTTTATCGTATCGTCAAAATCGCTGAACATATCCAAAACCAACAAGGAATACCTCAACCTGAAGCTTTCGGACAAGACCGGCGATATCGAGGCAAAGAAATGGGAGACCTCCGAGAGCGAAGCGGAATCCATCGTGGAAGGAAAGGTGTATCTCGTCAAGGGCATAGTCACCGAATTCAACCAGGCGCCGCAGATAAGAGTGGACAAGATCACCCGCTCCGGGGAAACCATAAACCCGGCCGATTTTATGAAAAGCTCGCCCAGGGATGCGGATGAAATGGAAAACGAGCTCAAAGAACTCGTTTCATCGGTGAGCGCCCCCGAACCGAAAGCCCTGCTGGAGCATTTCTTTTCCGATCCGGTTTTTATGAATAAATTCCGATACGCCCCGGCTGCCATAAGCATGCACCACGGATATATAAGCGGCCTCCTGGAGCACACTCTTCAGGTGGCCCGGGCCGGGCTTGCCCTGGCTGAAGTGTATAACGCCAACAGAGACGTGGTGCTCTGCGGCTGCCTTCTGCACGATATCGCAAAGGTCACCGAATACAGCTGGGATTCCACCATAGAATTCACTACGGAAGGGCATCTGCTGGGGCACCTGTTCCAGGGGGCCCTGATGGTAAAGGAAGCCTGCGGGGCTT
Source organism: Abditibacteriota bacterium (assembly GCA_017959625.1). Classification (GTDB taxonomy): domain Bacteria; phylum Armatimonadota; class UBA5829; order UBA5829; family UBA5829; genus RGIG7931. Next base: position 1,942 of record JAGDAG010000226.1, read on the forward strand.
TGGGGCTGAGCCGGGGCTTTACCATACATATGGAGCATATGGTCCTTTCCCATCACGGCAAATACGAATGGGGTTCCCCGAAACGGCCCAAAAGCGCGGAAGCCATGATACTTTTCATAGCCGATTTTTCCAGCGCGAACCTCACCCAGATAGCCGAAGCCGTGAGCGACGCCGATTCCCGCAACGAGAAAGGCGAATTTACAAGAAAAGCAAAGTCTCTGGACCGGCGCATTTACAGAGGAGACCCCCTGGGGTCCGAGGAAACGCCGGCAGGCTTGGAAACGGAAGAAGAAAAGCCGCAGTTTGACGAAGGGGACAGGCAGGCGCTTTTTATGGAGTTTTTAGGAGACGATCAATGACCGTAAGCATAAAGGCAATAACCGCTTTTGCAGAGCAGAACCTGCTTTGGATCACCTTCGGGCTGGCAATAACGTGCGTTCTGCTTCTGATTCTTGTCATCATTCTTTTTGTCCGCACCAAAAAGCCGCGGACAAAGCTGAGACCGGAAGACCTTAATGCCGACAAGGTCGTTGAAGCCCTCGAAAACCTTGACGAAAGGCTCGACGCGCTGCAGGGATACGCCAAAAGCACCCATGAGGCCCATGAGAAGCTGGCGGATAAATGCAAAGGGGCCTTCAGAAACATCGCCATAGAACGCTACGACGCTTTTCCCGACTGCGGGGGAAAGCAGAGCTTTTCGGTGGCTTTGCTGGACGAAAACCGCGACGGCCTTCTGATCAGGGGCATAGCCACCAGGGATTCCAACCGAACGTATTTCAATCAGATCACAAAGGGTGAAGCCGAAATAGAGCTTTCCGACGAGGATAAAGCCGCTATTTCAAAAGCAAGCAGCTAAATGTCAAACAGTCTGGAAACCGTATTAATCGAAAAAAGCAAGCAAGGCGATCTGAACGCTTTTGATGAGCTTATGAGGATGCATCAGAACCGCGTTTTCGGCTTTGCCAAAAGAATATCCGGCAACTACGATGAGGCGGCCGAGATCACTCAGGAAGCCTTTCTGCGGGCGTTTTCGTCTATCAGATCCTTCCGCAACGAAGCGGCCTTTACCTCCTGGATGTACCGGATAGTGAAAAACATCTTTCTGGACAGAAAAAGATTTGCCGAAAAGAACCCCACCCTGTCCATGGACGAGCACATCGTGACCACGGACGGCGATTATCAGAGGGAGTTTCAGGACGAAAGCCTCCAAAGCCCGGAAGCGGCGCTTATGGAAGCGGAAAAAGAACGCATAGTGCGCAGCCTCCTTATGGAGCTTCCCGACCATCACCGGATACCTCTCGTCCTTTTCCAGATGGAAAACAAAAGCTACGAAGAAATAGCCGCCATAATCAATCTGCCTCTGGGAACGGTAAAATCCCGCATCAACCGCGCCCGTCTTGCTTTTGCCGAAAAACTCAAGGATTATCCGGAACTTTTGGAATAGCATTTTCGTTTATATAAATGAGTAGAACAAAACAAGGTGAACGCTATGAATTGTGACAGCATCAAAAATCTGCTGCCGGATTACAAAGACGGGGCTTTATCCCCAAAGACAGAACAAGCGATCAAAGAACACCTCGAGGGCTGCGCGGACTGCCGCCTCACCCTTGAGCTTCTGGAAAAAGCAAGCGCAGTTCTGAGCAGTGTAAAAGAAGAACCCGCGCCATCGGACTTAAGATCAAAGGTGCTTGGGAAAATACGGAAAAACAACACCTCTTTGTTTGACGTGTTTTTCGGCATCGGTCACAATCCCTTCAAAGCCGGCCTTGCCGTGGGGGCAGCCCTGCTCCTTCTGGCGGTGGTATCCGTGAACGTTGTCAATATATCGGGGAAAAACACCAGATACGAGACCTACCGGACAGCAGACATATCCGGAGCGTATCAAAGCCGGTTCGTCATAGACAAGTAACCTTGCGGGAGTATTTATGAAAACCGCTCCTTAAACCCTTTGGAAGTTGTTATCCAAAGGGTTTTCTTTTTTTTCGGGCCGGCCGGTTTAAAAAAAGCCGGGCTTTTTGCGAAAAACGGCGCCGCCGGTCTTTCCGGCGGCGCCGTTTCCTGTATATCTTGCCGCGGGGGGACGGCGCTAATACATATCAAGATCCTCCCTGGCCTCCCTCAGCTCGCGTTCCGTATCCTCAAGGCGGTCCTCAAGATCTGCCACGCGGTCTTCCGTATCCGTTTCAGCGTACCGAAACCCGTCTTCGGCCTCATCGATCCTCATGCGGGCCTCGTCAAGAGCCTCCGACGTTTCTTCGGCTTCCGACCTTATCTCGGCGAGCTCGCCGTCTTTTTCCTGCAGCGCCTCCTCAAAGGCGTCGGTTTTTTCTTTTGCGCCGGCAAGCTCCTTTTCCAG
>JAGDAG010000227.1 GCA_017959625.1 Abditibacteriota bacterium
GAACGTAAAAAACTTTGCCGGCTTTTCCTTTGACGTTTTTGTGAAAAGCCTGGATCCGGAAAGCAGCGTTGCTTTTTTTGTTTCCGAAAAGGACGGCGACAGGTGGGTGGCGGTGCGTCGCGCAGCAGATACTCCTGCGGGTAGATGGCTGCATTGCGAATATACCCTTGAAAATCTTTCGTTTCTGAGCCAGGGGGCCGACACAAAAGACCCTGCCGAGGTGGTTTCCTTTCACATAGAGCCCTCGGGCAGGGGCTGCGAGATATACGTTGCCGGGCCGATCCTGCGGCAGAAGGACGGCAAAACCATAGATCTTCTGTCTCCGGACTCCCTTTTGCTTGCCTACGCCGGGGACGTGCCGAAGCATCCCGTAAACCCGTATCCCTTTAAAAACAGAGCCTTTATCGCCGCGGACATGCGCAGCTGGGGGGACGGCTCCGACCTTTCGTTCATAAAAGCCCTGGCAAAGCTTTTTCCCAACGCCTCCTTCAGCAGCCACGACCAGGCCACGGAACAGCTGGCCTCCCTCAACGACGGGCTGCGGAGGCTGAAGCTCCCTCTTATGATGGAGACTCAGGACGCTCATCCCTTTGCCACCGAGCTTTCTCTTAAAGAGGCCTGGGGAGTGCGTTTTGACGGCGCCTCCAACAACCTGACTCCCGGGGCTTACGATACCGGGCATACAGCCTGTCTGAACCATCCCGCTTATCTGGATATGCAGAAGCGGCGGGTAAAGGCGGCGGCGGACTGCGGCATAAAGGCGGTCACCTGGATAGACTATATAACCCCCTATTTCGGCGGCAGGTGGGGGTATGCCGATGCGGATATAGCCGCATACCGCAAGGCTCTTTCGGGGACCGACGGCGGCCTGGATATCATAGAGGACGGCAAAATAAAAAACGTGTCCTTCCGGGATTACTACGAAGACTATACCGGCTTTATGCCGTCTCCCGGGGACGCAGGCTTTGGGTCATGGGACGAATACGTTCCTCCCGCCGAGCCCGACAGGGTGTTTGAGATGGGAGATGCCCAGCGGCTTCGTCACAGCCTTTTTCTCACTCTGTGCCATTACAGCTGGCTGAAGCTTTTGAACGAAACGGGAAACTATTATTCATCTCTCAACGGCGGAAAGCTTTGGATAATACCCAACCCCGAGGACGTGTATGACGGAGCCGACTATATATGGGCCTGCCGTCTTGCCGGAGTGGGCGGTATTTTGTGCGAATATTTCGGCAATCCCGGTTTTCTGGATGCGGCGTATCACAGCGGCCCCTATCTGCGCAGCAATTCCGACCGGGGCGGCGCTCTTGAAGGCCCGGTTTTTGAAACCAACGCCGGGGGCCACGGGCTGCCGTATTACGACCCGTGGGTGGCCTTCGTGACTGCCTTCGACCTGTATGCTGCCATGCAGGCAAACGTTACCAAAAACGATTTTCTTGAGGGGGACGCCATAGAGCCTATGCTGGACCCTGCCAACTCCTACGCCTACGCCCGGTTTGCGGATATTGCAGTCAAACAATACGCCTTTGAGGACTATCTCGACAATAAGCCTGTCAGGCCGGAGACCAAGACCGCAGTTATAGGCGGCCGCAACGTGAACCGTCTGCGGTCTTCGCTGTTCCACAGCCTTTACCCTCTGGAAGGGAACCCTGCGGAGAGCCTGGGGAGCCTTGGCTTCGGCTTTGACCTTACGGACGAATCCCGTTTTGCTCCATGGGACAGGTATGATATTCTGTTTCTCGGCGTATGGGATATAAACAAAAAAGCTGCGGAGCGTCTTGTAAAATGGGTAAAAGACGGCAATACGCTTGTGATCAACGGCACCCAGCCCTTTGCCCGGGCTGACGGAAAGCATTTTTCCATCTGGCAGACAACGGAACGCAACCGTATAGACGGCCTTGCTCTGGGCAGGGACTTCGGCATTGAGCCTTTTGTTGTGAAAGCTTCCGAAAACGGCGCAGTCACCAAATCGGCGGAAATGTTCAAAGACGCGTTTCCAAAAGGGACCTTACTGCCGGATATCCCGGGCGGGCTGCTGGCGGTAAAGGGAGAAACGCTTCTGGAAGCGGACGGTACCCCTGTTGTCACCAAAAGAATTCTGGGAAAAGGCTGTGTTTATTACCTGGGCTGGAACGTCGGAAAGGATCCCGCTTTTGACAGGGCTGTTCTGGAGCCTCTCGCAAATGCTCTCGGGGTCCGCCGGCTTTCACAAAACCGGAATGCCTCTTGTCACGTGTACAAAACGGAGAGCGGTTTTGCCGCGGCTCTCTGGAACAGGGAAAGGCTGGAAAACTACGAATTCGTTTATGACGCCAACCGCAGCCAGCAGCTGACCATAGACTGCCCGGGAGCCTGCTCGGCGCGGATATTCGTTCCGGAGGGAGAGTATCTCGTTTATTACGTTCACGCGGACAAAACCGAAAAGGCCCGGGGCAAAAGCCTTTTGCTTCAGACTTCCGACACCTGCGAGCTGTGCTATATCCTGCCGGACACCCGGGAGTCGGAGTCCCTGATAGAGGCCATACGGCGCTCTCCCCTGCGCGCCGTGGCGGAGGGAAGAAGCAAAATAACTTTGCCGGGGTGAAAAAACCGGCTTCCCGCAAGACCTGCGTCTTGTGACCCTCCGCCCGGGGCGGGGCCGGCGCTCTGCCGCCGGTATGACAGCGCCCCCAAACAGGACACACTCCTCCGGCTTCAGCCGATGAAAGAAAGTCTGGTTATATACTTTTTGGCGAAAATATTGATTTTTCCTGTTTTGTTTATTGACACCCCGCATTTTTTATGATATCGTGAAATTGATTTGTCTTTCTGCGCAAGACAAACGCGCACGCTTATCAAGGAGAATGTATATGAAACTTATGTTTTTTACCGGTAACTATGAAGACGTCAAAAAGCTTTTGGGGAGACTCAACAGATGGAAAA
>JAGDAG010000228.1 GCA_017959625.1 Abditibacteriota bacterium
CCTGAGCATGTTTCTGTATTTCAGGGCGGTCTCGTAGCGGTGGTGGCCGTCGGCTATGGCGATCTGCCGGTCCTTCATAAAAGCCGTGATCCTTTTCACAGCGTCTTCTGCGGAGATCACCCATACGTTATGCCCGTTGCCGTCGATATCGTGAGCGGAGATATCCGGCTCCGCGGCGCAGTGTTCCCGTATGATATCCTCCAGCTCCATGTCCGGGTCGGCGTAAAGGCCGTAAACGGAATCCAGGTTGCAGCCGGTGCATTCTATGGTTTTTTCCAGGGCGCCCTTGGGCCTGGACAGGGTCTGTTCGTGGGGGAGTATGACGTTTTCGCCGTATTCGCACAGCTTCACCGCCCCGATGAACCCGTTCACCCTGCATTCTTTGCCGTTCCGGAGAAACCGCTGCTGATACAGATAGAAAACCGGCTTTTCCGACTGCTGCAGCACCCCTTCCTTCAGCCACTGCTTTATATACGCCCCGGCTCTGGTAAAGCGGTTGTCGCTTTCGGTATCGGAAGCAGATTCGTCTCCCAGGATAAGATTGACAAAATTGTTCTTATGCCGGGCCTTGTACTGGAGCCTTTCCTCCGGAGAGATCACGTCGTAGGGGGCGCTCACCACCAGGTCTGCCGGTATGTTTTTGTTGTACGTTATGCCTTTGAACGGAAGAACTTCGGCCATTATATGCTCCTGAAACGATTTATTCACTTATATTATACCAAAAACAAGGGCCCCGTGTCTATCGAAGGCCCCGTTCCGGCGGCGCCGGGAAATGCCCCGGAAAACCCGGCCGCCGCTCTTTACATTTGCGCGGCGGCGCTGTATAATAAAAAAAAGTTTTTCAGGAGAAACAGCCAATGAGCAAATGCTCTGTATGCGGGAACCGGATCACAGAGGGCGAGCCCGATTTTTATTTTTGCCCCGAATGCCAGAAGAAATACCACAGGAACTGTTTCGAACGCTTCGGCTGCACCGATAAAAACTGCCCTGAACACAGAGGCTGCGAGCCTGCGCCGGAAGGCATGGCGGAACCCCCTGCCCCCCTCCCCCCGCGGGAAAAAGGGGTAAAGGGGGCGCTGAGATATTTTGAAGAATACAACGACAGGTTTCTGATATGCCCCGATTGCGGGAAAAAGGTTCCGGTGTTCGTGTGGAACCTGCGGCTGGGCTGCCCGGTGAAGTCGTGCCTTGAACACAAGGAGCATCTCTATCTGCGGACGGGCCTCGTCCTGCTGGCGGCGGCCCTGCTTTACGCGGGCTTCAGGCTGAGGGCTGAGCTGTTCCTTGACTCCGCCCTATGGTTCGCCGCCGGCTTTGCGGTGTTGTATATAGTCCTCATCCACCTGGGCATGTACGTAAAGATCGGCTTTATCGGCAAAACCCGGCTGCGGGCGTTTGCCGCCGGGCTCGTCCAGGGAGCCGCCATAGGGGCTCTGCTGCTGGCGTGGACCCTTTGCTTTTGCGACGGAGTTTTGAACAGCCAGTACAAAAAAGGCGCGGCGGCCATGGAAGCGGGGGATTACGCCGGCGCCGCACGGTATTTTCTGAAGATCCCGCAATACAGGGACAGCAGGGTGCAGAAGGCCAAGGCAGAGATAAAGCTGGACCAGATCAAATACAGCGAGGCAAAAAAGGCCCTTTTGCGGGAGGACTACGGGACGGCCATAGACCTGCTCGAAGAAATAAACGGCTATATGGACAGCGGCGAGCTTCTGAAGGAAGCGAAATACAAACAGGCCAAAAACGCCATCGTCTCCGGCGATCTGAAGACCGCCGTGGACACCTTTACCGACCTGGGCGCCTATAAGGACAGCCAAAACATCCTGAAAACCATCACCGGGAAAGCCCTGCCCGCCCTGGGGGGCGCCGTGCTGGATATGATAAGAAAGCCCTCCGATGACGAGGACTCGAAATCCGGCTTTCTGAAGCGGCTGCCGGGCAACTGACGGTTTTGCGGAGGATATATCATGCGTTTTTTCGTTGTTTTTGTTTTGCTGTGCGCCCTTTGCGGCGGGGCCTTTGCCGCCGATTACAGGTCGGAGACCCTTTCGGAAGAAATAACCTGGTTCGACGCTTCGGAAAAGCCCGTAAGGCTTTACGGAGTCCTGCCGCCCTCCCCGGACGAACCGTATTATCACAGGATGCCCCCCGAGGCGGCGGAAAGAGTGTCCGAAGGAGTGGCGGACAGCCGGGGCACCACCTCCGGAGGCAGGGTCCGCTTTTACACCGACTCCCCCTTTGTAGCCGTCCACGCCCGGCTGTGGCGGGCCGGCCTGCGGGAATATATGACCCGCATCATATACGCGGGCTTTGATATGTACGTCCAAACGGGAAACGAAAAGCCCCGGTACGCGGGCTATACCACGGTCCCCCAGGATTTCTACGGCGGACACGATTCCCTGATATACACGGGCTCCCCCGGGACGGTGACCCTGTTCATGCCCCTCTACGGCGGCGTGCGGGAGCTTTACGTGGGAGTGAAAAAAGGCTCGGTGATAAAGGAAGCCCCCGGCTACAAATACGAAAAGCCCGTGGTTTTTTACGGCTCGTCCATAACCCACGGCGCCGCCGCATCCCGCAACGGAAACAGCTACCCCGCCATGCTTTCCCGTTCGCTGGACGCCGCCTTCATCAACCTGGGCTTCGGAGGCTGCGCCCTGGGGGAACAGGCCATGGCGGAATACATAGCCGGGCTGGAAATGAGCGCTTTTGTGCTGGATTACGATCACAACGCCCCCACCGCCGGGCACCTGCGGGACACTCACTACGCCTTTTATAAAACCATACGCAAAAAACAGCCGGAGCTTCCCATAATAATGCTTTCCCGCCCCAAGCCGGTCCTGGGCCCGGACGAAAAGGAAAGGCTGGAGATCATCAAAAGCACCTATGCCAAAGCCCGGGCGGAGGGGGACAAAAACGTGTATTTCATAGCGGGCAACACCCTTGTGGACGACTACGCCGGCGACGCATGGTCGGTGGACCGGGTGCACCCCAACGATAACGGCTTTGCCTGTATGGCAAAAGGAATAGAAAAGACTCTGAAGCCCATACTGGAAAAAAGCGGGGCCCGCTGAACCGCAGCGCCCCGCCGGTGGCCATGGGCTCCACCGAGACGCACTGCGCCGGGTGTCCGTCAACTTTGATTCTGATTACTGCCATATCTTTTCCTTGTCAATAAAAATCCCCGCTCTCACAATGAGAGCGGGGTGTGTCCCTTGGGTGAATTATACTATGTCGGCGCCGCTTATCCGCTGTATTTTTCGATGAAGGCTTCCACGTCGGCGACCAGA
>JAGDAG010000229.1 GCA_017959625.1 Abditibacteriota bacterium
GGACGCCTCGGTGTATAAGAAAGGCCAAAGCCAGCCCAGCTACGACAAGCAGTACGTGCGGGACTATCTGGAGACCCTCGACTGGAACAAGGAATATCCCGGGCCGGAGCTTCCGGAGGAGATCCGGAAAGGCACGCAAGCCAAATACGCAGAGTGCTACAGACTGCTTACGGGAAAGGAACTCAAATAAAAAAACGGAGCCGGAAAGGCTCCTTTTTTTTCGGCGCGCAGCGGCGCGCAAAACCGGAAAGGCGTTTTCGGCCGAACGGGCTTATTTTGCGTCTTCCTTTTTTATCAGCCGGATATCCTCGGGAAGAGACCGCCAGGTCCCTCTTTTAAAGGGCAGCTTTTCCGACTCGAACAAGGTTTTTTCTCCCTCGCGCAGAAGCACCTTCAGCGCGTATTCCTTTTCTTTATCCAAAGCGGAAACGTTGAAGCACACGCTTATCTCCGCCGGGTTGAACAGATATTCCTTTGTAAAGCGCTTTTTAAGTATGCTGTCCCCGTCCAGCAGCCGGACCTCTATATAGGCGTCGGGAGAGAGCTGCGTTTTATCCACGTAAACCGCTTTGCAGGAATACAGCATATAATCCAGGTCTTCGGTCTTCCCTTCTTTGACAAGGTCCGCCGACAGATCCTCGAGTTCGATCACCGTCCCCTCGGGAAAGCCGTCCCGGGGATACGCCATGTTTTTGCTGAACGCCAAAGCGCCGTCGTATAAAACGGCAAAGCTTATGGGGGCCGTCTCCGCGGAAGGCAGCGGCGCAAGAACGTCGAAAACTACCTCGCTGCCCCACCCTGCGGGTATCTCCTTTTTCCAGTCGATCACTACTTCCTCCGGCCCCTCCGGGGGATATGCCAGGATGCAGGCGCAAAGCTCGGAGCCGGCAGGGGTCAGGCTGTTTTCGGGCAAAACCAGAGTCCCGGTAAGGCGGGTGTGTTTGCCGAATTCGGCGCAGACGGCCTCTATGGCGGGAAGCGGCTCCAGAAAGTCCTTCAGCTCCTTCCACGAAAGTGTGGCTTCATAGCGCCCCTCGGCATAGGAGCCCACGGCGTAAGGGTCGAATATCCAGTTCACGCCGATATCCGTCAGCACGAAGCTGTTTATGCATCCTTCTATATCTTCCACGCGGACCGTCTTCGATTCCTCGTCCAGGTCCGGGTCCTCTATCCTGGCGGAACGCTCTTTGTCCAGCTGCTTCTTCAGAAGGCCGGCTATCTTCCTTTTGCTGCCGGGTTTGAAGAGATCCGAAAACAGCAGCGAACGCTGCATGCCTCTCAGGTAATTCCCGCATATGGTCACGGTATTGGGATGCGCCCCTCCGGTGTAGGAAAAAAGCAGGTTCCTCACCGAAAACACGTCTTCGGTGTTCAGGGTCACCTCGGGCGAAGCGGTGAGTTCGAACTCAAAGCCGTGCCCGTAATCCACTTCTTTGATGATGCCTTCAAATTCCCTGAGGTTGCGGTCCATATCCCCCTTTATATCCTTATTGACAGCGGCGGCAAAATCATCGGAGGCTGTGAGGAAGGGATAAACCAGGCTGACGTAATACTCGCCCTTCTTCGATTTTTTAACGGTTTTGTTCTCGTATTCCATGCCGGACAGCATGGCGGCGGCAAAAAACAGCAAAACAACGGCACAAAGCTTTTTCATAATTTATCTCCCAAAAAAGCAGCACAGTTTTCACTGTGCTGCTTACTTACTTATGCGCATTCGGGCAGGAATGACACGGGCTGTCCGCAGAATCCAGATCCGCATTGGGACAGGCGTTGTCGTTTACGTAAAAACCGGGGCCTTTAAAAATCACTCCGGCCTGGCTGATCACCTTGTGGACCTTCCCCCCGCATTCCGGGCAGATTTCTATCTCCGGGTCGGCCATGGACTGCCTGACTTCAAACTTCTTCTTGCACTCCTCACACTTATATGTGTAAACCGGCATAGTGTTTCCTTTCGTTCAATATCAATACATTCCGGGCATGGAAGGCATGGAAGGCATGGTGTAGCCGCCCATAGAAGGCATAGAAGGCATAGAAGGCATTGAAGGGCTCATATAGCCGCCTCCGCCCATACCGGGGTCGGGAGTGACGCCCATGCCGCCGCCCATAGAGGGCATAGAGGGCATGGAAGGCATGGTGTAGCCGCCCATAGAAGGCATAGAAGGCATTGAAGGGCTCATATAGCCGCTGCCGCCCATAGTGTCGTAGCCGCTCATACCGCCCATACCGGGCATGGTGCCCATACCGGGCATGGTGCCCATTCCGGACATACCGGACATACCGCCCAGGCCGTACATATTTCCGGAACCTCCGCGGCTGGGCGAGATGAGGAACACGCCGGAGCTGGCAGACTTGGGTATGCCGTAGCCGGGGACCGTCATATACGCGCCTGCTGCGGAAAGGAAAGGATAGCTGCCCAGCTTTTCCTTGGTGGTCAGCTTGGCAAGTTCGTTGGCCGCAGCCTGGCCGGGAAGGCGGTATGCCTTGAAGGTGGTAAGCCAGCCGCCCTTGGACCATTTTCCGTCGGCCTCGGATTCGGGAAGCTTGCAGGTAAATATCGCTCCCTTTTCATCCGCGAATTTGAAAATATAGTAAGACTGCCCCGATTTGTTTGTAAAGAGCTTGGGCGCAGTCAGTGTTTTTGCTTCATCAAACGAAATAGTCTCGTCCTTTTTGGGAGCCGCCGGGGCCGCTGCAGGCGCCGCGGCAGTCGCAGTCCCCGTACCGGGGGTGGAAGGCATGCCGGGCATCGTCATCGAAGGGCTTCCGGGCATCGTCATCGAGGGGCTTCCGGGCGTGGAAGGCATAGACGGCGTGGACGGGCCGGACGCCGTGGAGGACATATCGGTACTCACCGCATCGTCGGAATCCGAAGAAGACGACGAGGAGGACGAAGAGTCCGAATCGTCATTGCCGCAGCCGCAGAAGAACACCGCGACAGCTATTGCCAGCATTGCAACAAGAAGCATTAAAAGCGATTTTTTCATACTTAATATCCTTGCCTGAAGAATGTGTTGATATTACTTACCATCTTCATTATACATAAAATCCGATAAAAAAGCAATATTCGCAAAAAAAATCGATAAAATCACGCCGTTTTCCCCGCCGCATATTGCAGGACAGGCAAAAAAGGTGTAAAATATAATTGGCACTCCCTTGGCCGGAGTGCTAAAACCATGATTGGATAAAAGGAGAAGCATATGCTCAGACCTTTAGGAGACAGAGTTATAGCCAAAACTCTTGATATGGCTGAAAAGACAGCCGGCGGTATTTATCTGCCCGATACGGCAAAGGAAAAGCCCGTTGAGGCAAAGGTCATTGCCGTGGGAGAAGGCGTAAGGCTTGCCGACGGCACCGTTGTGCCCATCGACGTAAAAGTGGGAGACAAGATCGTTTACGGAAAATATGCAGGGACCGAAGTCAAGGTCGACGGCGAGGAATTCGTGATACTCCGCGCCGAGGACATCTTCGGCGTTATTGATTGATAAGGAGAATAAATATGGCATCAAAAGATCTTAAATTTTCGGAAGAAGCCCGCAGGCTCATCGAAAAGGGCGTCAACAAGCTTGCCGATGCGGTGAGCGTGACTCTCGGCCCCCGGGGCAGATACGTAATGATAGAAAAGAAGTTCGGGAGCCCCCTCATCATCAACGACGGCGTGACCATCGCCAAGGAGATCGAGGTGGAAGACCGCTTTGAGAACGTGGGCGCCCAGCTGGTAAGGGAGGTTTCGTCCAAGACCAACGACGTTGCCGGCGACGGGACCACCACCGCCACCGTCCTGGCCCAGGCCATAATCCGCGAGGGCTTCAGGAACGTGGCCGCCGGCACCAATCCCATGGCCATCAAACGGGGCATCGAAAAGGCTACCGCCGCTGTGGTGGAAGCCATAAAGGCCCAGGCCGTCCAGGTGACGGACCGCAGCTCCATCGAACAGGTGGCCTCCATCTCCGCCAATTCGGAAGAGATCGGAAAGATAGTTGCCGACGCCATGGAAAAGGTGGGCAACGACGGAGTCATCACCGTAGAGGAATCCAAGGGCACCGAGACCACCATGGACTGGGTGGAGGGTATGCAGTTCGACAAGGGCTATATCTCCCCCTACATGGTCACCGACGCAGAACGCATGGAAGCCAATCTGGAAGAGCCCTTTATACTGCTCTTCGAAAAGAAGATATCCGCAGTGAACGACATCCTGCCCGTTCTTGAAAAGATCGTGCAGATGGGCAGGCCCCTGGTCATCATCGCCGAGGACGTGGACGGCGAGGCCCTTGCCGCCCTGGTGGTGAACAAGCTGAGAGGGACCCTGAACGTAGCCGCCGTAAAGGCGCCGGGCTTCGGAGACAGGCGGAAGGCCATGATGGAGGATATCGCCATCCTTACCGGCGGCCGCTTCATTACCGAGGATCTGGGCATGAAGCTGGAATCCATCGACATAGACATGCTGGGCAAGGCCAAGTCCGTGAAGATAACCAAGGACAAGACCACCATCATAGAAGGCGCCGGCGATTCCTCCGCTGTGGCGGGGCGCATAAGCCAGATACAGGGCGAATACGACCGCTCCACCTCCAACTACGACCGCGAAAAGCTTATGGAGCGCAAAGCGAAGCTGGCGGGCGGCGTAGCCGTGATAAAGGTGGGAGCCTCTACCGAGACCGAGCTGAAAGAAAAGAAATCCCGCATAGAAGACGCTCTTGCGGCAACCAAGGCCGCCGCGCTGGAAGGCATCGTGCCCGGCGGCGGGGTGACTATGCTCAACGCCGAATCCGCTCTTGACGATATCAAGCTGGACGCCGAGGAGATGATTGGCGTCAACATCATCAGAAAGGCTCTCGAGGCCCCTCTGCGCAAGATAGTCGAGAACGCCGGACTGGAAGGAAGCGTAGTCATAAACAAGGTGAAGGCCCTGAAGGACAACAATATGGGCTTCGACGCCGCTTCCTGCGAATACGTCGATATGATAGAAAAAGGCATCATCGACCCTACAAAGGTGGTGCGCACCGCTCTTGAAAACGCCGCTTCCATCGCAGCGCTCCTGCTGACCACGGAATGTGTTATCACAGAGCTGCCCGAGCCCGTTCCTCCTATGCCCGCAGGCGGCATGGGCGGCGGCATGGGTATGCCCGGCGGTATGGGCGGCATGATGTAAAAACGCCGTCAAAACGGCCCCGAGACGCTTCGGGGCCGTTTTTTTTCGGACAGGCAAAAAAAACGCCCCGCCCTTTCGGGCGGAGCCGGTTTTTGCCGGGTCTATTTTTTAAGGGCGGCCTTCACGGTGCCCTTGGGGTCGGCGATAAGCACTACGGCAAGCCAGATCACCAGCCCCAGCGCCACTACGGAGACCCCCAGAAAAGCGTCGTTGAGCATATCGGAAACAGCGGGAGTAAAAAATTCGGCTCCCAGCTCTCTGTATTCGAACACGGCGTCTATGAGCCACATCAGGGAGGCTCCCCAGAACATCCAGCACAAAACGGCGGTTTTCATGATGCGGCAGCCCTCGCGGGAATACCACAAAACGGTGGAGATCACCGCCGCAAAAACGCAGATAAGAAGAGTCATAAAAGCACCTACCCTTCGGCTTCGGCTTTTTTGTCTTCCCTTTTTTCAATGGCCGCGCTGACCAGTAGCATCACCAGCCAGACGCAGGTCACCAGAACTGCCATGGAGACTCCCACGGTGGCCATTTCACCGAACATCTCCGCCTTGTCCGCAGGATTATCCATAGCGGTGAGGAACGGGAACCACGGAGTCACCTCTCCGTGCCAGACGTGCTCGAATGCCAGCAGGGCGGAACCGCCCCAAAGCATATTTCTGAGCCAGCCCAGCTTCCTGGAAAAGGGACAGCGATCCGCGCCGCTTTTTGCGGATCTTTCTTTTTTCTCCATTGCCTTGACGGCAACGGTCGCAACTACCGCCTCGGCAGCGGAAACCAAAAAACATGCCATAATGATCCTCCGTAAATACATGTTTCTCTGCGCGTAAACGAAAAAAGACGCCGGCTTTCCTCTGAAAGCTCCGCGCCTTTCCAAACGCAATTCAAAAATACAGTCAAAACGCTTCTGCGCCCGGACCGGCTTCCTGCCGGCCTCTTACATAATCATTATATAACCCCCGCCGGGTTTTTGTCAACAATTTTTTTCGAGCATCTCTTTTATTTCCCGGACGGCGGCCTGCACCAAAGCGCCTATGCCTTTTTCGGACACTCCCACGATGACCGTTCCGCACTGGCTGAAGGGAAGCAGCACCTTTTTTGCGCTGCTCCGGGCCACTGCGAGAGCCATGGCGGGGGTTATCTCCCCCAGCATGGAGTCCGCCATGATGATCCCGGCGGGCCCCGCTATCACGTCCGCCTTCCGGGAACAGACCACTACCGGGTTCTCGCCGGTGGCCGCTTCGTGGGCCCCCGCCTTCAGCATATTGGCGGTGGCGGCGGAATTGGTGCCTACGGCGGTGATATGCGCCCCGGGAAGGGCCTCCTTCAGGGCGGCGATAAGCTGCCGTCCCGCTCCGCCTCCCTGGGCGTCTATGATAAGTACGTTCACGGTCTTTTTCCTCCTTGCGGGCGTCCCGCTTTCATCTCTATTATAACACAAACCCCGGGTCAGACCTGCACCAGATGGCGGAAGCCTCTCCCGGCGTCTTCCCGGGCCCTTTCGGGGGAAAAGCCCAAAAGGGGGATCCCTTTGTCCACGGTGTTCCGGTAAACCTTCTCCATATCGTTCAGGTGGGGCTGGGTCAGGTTCACCCCGGTGAGCCCGGGCTGGCTGCACAGCTGATCGATATAGTGGTCTCCCCTGCCGCAGAAATGCATGATGCCTCCGCCGAAACGTTCCAGCAGGAGCCTGTCATAGGGAACGGCAAATTCCCTGTAGAGCTCCGGGGAAAGGTTCATGGCGCTGTCGCTGCGCAGGGTGATCCGCCCTCTGTGGCGGAGGCTGACCCAGTGGGCGTTCATCTCCGTCCCGCAGGGGAACAGCCGGAACCATTTGTCCATAAAACGGATATAGGCGTCCGTGACGAGGCTCAGGACGGCATGGACCAGCTCCGGCTCGTCGTACATGGCGTAGAACATGCCGCCTCCCCACATGAGCTCGCATATATCCAGAGGCCCCTGGACATCGGGATGATATACCGCCACGTAACGCCCGATCTTCGGATACCTTTCCCCGATCTCCCGGAACAGTTCGCCGCAGCGAAAAACCTTTTTCCCCAGCCCGGCGTCAAGGTCCGGCGGCCCCGCCGCCGCCAGGCGCCGGATGCTTTCCGTATCCTTGAAGGCCCTGGAGGTAGGCAGGGTGTTGGTCTCCCGGGGCATCTCGAAGAGCTCGGCGCCGAAAAGGGAGGACAGGATGGCGGTTCCGTAGTTGGCCCGCACAGCCAGGTTCAGCCCCCCGGTGGAGAGAGCCCGGGAGACGGTCTGCAGCTCGCTTACGAGCATAGCCTCATAGTCCGCCACGGCGTCGTTGATGTTCACGGGGGAAAGGGGCGTCCCCGGCTCCGTGGCATGCCCCCTCCGGGGCCGGAATATATCTCCCCGGAACCGGCCCTGCAGAAACTCCAGCCACAAGGCGTCCAGACGGTCCTCGGCTTCCGGGCTTATTCGCTTTTCTATATCCTCCAGAAGGGCTGTGGTCTCGGGTCTCAGGCGTATCATTTGTCTCCTCGTTTTCCGGCGGCGCAAAAGCCGCCTTCCGGTATTATTATACCATACGCGGGGCGGCAGACCAACAAAGCGGCGTTCCGTTTTTCACACCGGGAGCGTTTTGCAAAAAATTCCCCTTCGGAAAAACGAAGGGGAAATGCCGCAAAGCCGCCTAACTGCCGAGCTTCGTTATGGTTTCGGACGCCTGCTCTGCAGAGACGCCGGCGTCTTCCAGCGCTTCCCGCAGCCCGCAGAGGGGGCAGAGCTCCCGGCCGTCCCGCCTGCTCACGGCGGGGTCGCCGTAATACTTTCCGCCGCAGGCGGGGCACTCCCTGTCGCGGGTGATGACCTTGAAAAAGTCTTTCATTTCAGCCCTTACCTTTGTTGCTACCCAGCAAGTCTTCATCAGGTTGTTTTCCTGCATCATGGCCATCAGGTCGGCTTCCAGCCGCCGGGCGTTTTCGGCGGGGTCTTCGCTCCACTCGCCGGCAATGGTCAGTTCTCTCCGGCGCCGCATAAGATATGCCTTGAACTCATTTGTTGTCGTTAATACACTCATTATGATCCTCCTTTCGATCTGCAACACGGGGGGACGCTTTCTCCGCCCCTATACGAACTCCCTCACTTTTCTTATTTGAAACCGTTTCATTTTCTTTATATCAAACCCGCCCCAGCCGTTGGGTATTGCCCCGTCGTTGAA
>JAGDAG010000230.1 GCA_017959625.1 Abditibacteriota bacterium
AAAACATGATTTATTCTCCTTAACAAATATATTCATTTTAATTATACAGCAAACAGCTTTGCTTTGTCAACCTTTTTGGCATTTTTCGCAAAAAAAACCGTACGTCCGCGCCATTATCTGGATCATTATTAAAACAACAGCCATTTTTGCGGACAAAAAGAACGCGCCGGAAGCAAGCTTCCGGCGCGCATACGTTTTGACCGTTTATTATTTGTGTTTCGGCTCCCGCAGGGCGTTTGCGCCGTTTTATTTATCTGCCGGGCTGTCGTCGGAAAACAGTTCCGGATCCTTCCGGAGATACCGGGCGGTTATCTCCGCCATAGGGCCGCAGAAGCCCAGATAGCACTTCGCTTCGCCGAAGAGCCCCATGCGCATGGCCCCTTCCCTGAGGAAGACGGGAACCATCTTGTCGTAGTTCTGGGACACGTCGCCCCGGGACGACGAGTGAAAAATATTCTTCTTTTTATACACCGAGCCGTTGGGCATGACGATATCTATGGTCACCTGCTCGGCGCTCAGCCGATCCGGGATATGGTTCGCTTCTTCCACATAGTGCAAAAAGGTATTGCGCTTGGCGCCGCAGCCCACCAGCAGCACCTGGGCGTTGCGCCTGTGCAGCTCTCCCCAGCAGCCCCGGGGGTCGCAGGGCGTGAGGGTGAGGTGGTCCCCCAGCACGAATTCCCGGGCGCCATTTCCCAGGCAGGCCACGGAATGGGTGGGATGCAGAGACCTGACGACGCCGGGCCTTTTTCTGAAAAGCTCCGGCAGTATGCCTACGCATACGGGCTCGGTGCGATAGTCGTAGGGCCCCGGATGCATTTTGTTTATGGTCGCCCAGGTATGGGTGGGGAAAACCAGCAGCCCTTCCTTCATATATTCGCAAAACACGTCCAGCACCGTGTCGGCGCCTCCCTCCACGGGGCCTATGGCCTTCATGGAAGAGTGCACCAGCAATACGCCCCGGGGGTCTATCCCCATTTCCTGCAGATCGGCGGCCAGCCGCTCCCGGGTGATCATCAGAGCAGATTCTCCAGGCCGTAAACAAAGCCGGGCTTCTTTCCCGCCGCTTTTATGCACATAAGCACGCCGGGCATAAAGGAGGTGCGGTCTATGCTGTCGTGCCTTATGGTAAGGGTCTGCCCCTGTCCGCCGAATATCACCTCCTGATGGGCCACGAAGCCCTTCAGGCGCACGGAATGGATGGGTATGCGGTCTATCTCGCTGTAGCCCCGGGCCGGGTCGGAATAGCTCCCCAAAGGAAGATCCGGCTCCGCCCCCGCCGCTTTTCTGCTTTCGGCAATAAGCTTTGCCGTTTTCAGGGCAGTGCCGGAGGGAGCGTCGGTCTTTTTATCGTGATGCAGCTCGATTATCTCGACGTCGGGCATATATTTTGCTATCTCGGCGGCGTATTTCATCATCAAAACGGCGCCTATGGCAAAATTGGGTATCAGAAAGCAGGAGACGCCGGTACTTTCGGCAAGGGCTTTCATTTCTTTTATCTCCTGTTCGGTCTGGCCGGTAGTCCCTATCACAGGGGCGACGCCCTTTTCCATCAGCAGGCGGATATTCTTCATTTTGAAGGGCTTGGCAAAATCCACCGCTACGTCGGGGCTGCACCCGGCAAGCAGCTCTTCAAGGCTGCCGCACACCGTGACTCCGCCAAGTTCTTTTCCCGGGGCGGCTATGTCGCAGGCGCCGGCAAGCTCGCATTCCGGATCGTTGATCACAGTATCCACTACCTGAGAGCCCATTCTTCCGCAGGCTCCCAAAACCGCAACTTTTATCATTTTTTTCTCCGTTGTTATTATTCAAAGAAAAGGCTCCCCGGGGGAGCCTTCTCAAAACTACGCCATAGCCTCCAGGGCTGTTTTTATCCTGTTCTGGGCTTCGTTGGCTTCTGCGTCCGTAAGGGTCCTGTCGGCGCGCATAAGTATCTCCAGGGTGTAGGACTTGTTGCCCTTTCCCAGCTTTTCGCTTTCAAAAACTTCCTTCAGGCTTATTTCCTTTACTATGCCGTCGGCGGCGGCCCAGGCGGCGCTGTTTATCTCGCTGTAGGTCTTCCCGGACAGCACGACGGTGACGTCTCTCGTTATGGCGGGGAACCTTTCCACGGGAACGTAGTTATACGTATCGCCGGCGAGCTGCATAAGCAGGCCGAAATCCAGCTCGTACACGTAGGCTCTGCCCCTCACTCCCGCATAGCCGCATATTTCTTCGGAGGCTTCGCCGAAGCAGCCCAGGCTCCTGCCGCCGGCAAACACCTCGGCAGCCCTGGTGGGATGCAGGTATTTGCGGACGCAGGGCTTATACTCCGCATCCGTGACGCCGGCCGCGGCCAGCAGTTCCTCCACTATGGCCTTCACCGTGAAGAAATCTACCCTGCAATCCGCGCAGTTGATGCCCCAGCTGTTGTTCCACAGGCCTCCCGTTGCGGCGCCGGACACCTTCAGGGCCTCGTCGATGACGCCTTTTTCGTTGACGAAATAGACCTTGGCTATCTCAAAAACGTTGATATCGCTTTCCTGATGGGCCTGGTTCGTGGCGATCACCTCCAGAGCGTTGGGTATGAGGCTCAGCCTCATGGCGTCCAGCTCCCCGGACAGGGCGTTGCGCACCATGACCTGGCTTGCCGCGTTGTCAAAAAAGGCGTTCTGGTCCGAATTGATCATGCTGTGGGTCAGTATCTCCTGGCCTCCCACGCTCAGCAGGGCCTGCCGCAGCTTCAGATGGAACAGGGTCTCGGGAGACTGCCTGCCGGCGTTGTCGGTTTTGGGCAGGGACGCGCCGATCTTGTCGTAGCCGAAAACTCTCCCCACTTCCTCCACCA
>JAGDAG010000231.1 GCA_017959625.1 Abditibacteriota bacterium
ATCCCCTTTATCACGAGCCGAACCCCTACGTTATAAAGGATGAAGACCGCTGGGTGGAAGAGAAGGACCTGGACAATTCGCAGATAGCCTGGTCTATGGCGTTTCTGGGAGACACCCAGGTGGTAAACGACCTGTATCCGGAAAAGCTGCATCTCTTATATGACTGGATACTGGAAAAGAAGGACTATTACAAAATAAAATACGTCATGGGCCTTGGAGACATCACCAACCGCGACCTCCCGAGGGAATGGGAGCTGGCGCGGGAGCAGTATGAAAGGCTCAACGGCGTCATCCCCTGGGGCGTGGTGAAAGGGAACCACGATTCCTCCAAACGGTACAACGAGACCTTCGGCTATGACGCCTACAGAGCGTCCTGCGACGGGTTCTATGAAGAAAACCTGGTGGAGAACTCCTACCGCTTCCTCACCGTGGGACAGAACAAATACATTATATTCACTCTGGAATACGGCCCCCGGGACGAAGTGCTGGAATGGGCGGGAAAGGTGATCGACGCCCATCCGGAATGCAAGGCAATAATAACCACCCACTGCTATCTGTTCCGGGACGGCACCACGCTGGACCAGAACGACGTCTGCCCCCCCGCTACCACCGGAGGCCACAACAACGGCGACCATATGTGGGACAAGTTCGTGCGGAAGCATAAAAACATCTGGTTCGTGATAAACGGCCACGACCCCTTCGATAGGGTGGTAACGGCCCAAGAGAAGGGCGACGCCGGCAATCTGGTGACACAGATGCTCATAGACCCCCAGGGCACCGACGCCAATATGAAGGGAGCCTGCCTCGTCTGCATACTGGGCTTCTCGGAGGACGGCAAAAAGGCCTTCGTGCGCTACTGGTCCGCCGACCAGAAAAAGTATTATCTGAAAAACAATCAGTACGAAATAGATCTGGAATAAACCCATGAAAAAACTCATTCTGTGCCTGGCGCTGATCCTTGCGGCCGTCTCTCTCTCGGCCTACGGCGTCTCCTTCCGGCCCGATATATACTACACCCAGAAGGAGGCCCCCCGGGAGGCCGCCCATACCTACGAAGCCTGGCTGAAGCTGCCCAAAGGCTACGCCGGCAGGGCCGGGTGCATAACGGGCAATTTTGATATGACCTGCCATTCGGTGATTTTCGAGGTCCACGCCGCGGGGCATCCCCGGCTTTATATCATGGGCAAAAACTTCAGGACCGCGGACATAAAGTTCACCTCCGTCAACGCCGCCACCGGCAAATTCGTCCATCTGGCCATTGTTCTGGACGAGGAAAAACACGAAGCCCGCTGCTACCTGAACGGAAAACTGCGGGAGACCGTGACGGAGGCGCCTATGCCTTCGGCAGTCCGCCCTCTTTCCGATTTTGAAACGGTGGATCCGGCGATCCCCCTGATAATAGGCGGCGACAGGCGCTACGGCAACGGCGCGTATTTTCACGGACAGCTGCTTTCCGTGGCGGAGTTTTCCACAATGCGCAGCGAAAAAGAGATACGGGGCGATATGTACGATCCGGACCCCGGGGACCCCGGCCTTTTGTTTTACTACGATCTGCGGAAGGCCGAAGGAAAGGACGTCCTTGAGGATCTGGCGGGCAATTATCCCGCCTATCGCGAGAAAAACCCCAACTACACAAAACCGGAGGACATGTGGTCGGAGGAAAAGGATATAGACAACGGCCCCATAGCCTGGTCCATAGCCTTTCTGGGGGACACACAGGTAGTGAATGACCTCTATCCGGAAAAATTCCATCTGCTTATAGACGCGATACTGGCAAAGAAAGACGAATACAACATAAAATACGTCATGGGCCTGGGGGACATCACCAACCGCAACCTCCCGAGGGAATGGGAGCTGGCAAAAGAGCAGTACGACCGCCTCAACGGCGTCATCCCCTGGGGCGTGGTGATAGGCAACCACGACGGCTCAAAAGAGTATAACGCCGCCTTCGGCACTCCGGAATACAGAGCGTCCTGCGACGGCGTTTTTGAAGAAGGCAAAATAGACAACTCCTACCGCTTCCTCACAGTGGGGCAGAACA
Source organism: Abditibacteriota bacterium (assembly GCA_017959625.1). Classification (GTDB taxonomy): domain Bacteria; phylum Armatimonadota; class UBA5829; order UBA5829; family UBA5829; genus RGIG7931. Next base: position 2,042 of record JAGDAG010000231.1, read on the forward strand.
AATATATAGTGTTCACTCTGGAATACGGTCCCCGGGACGAGGTGATGGAATGGGCCGGAAAGCTGATAGACGAGCACCCGGAATGCAAGGCAATAATAACCACCCACTGCTATCTGTTCCGGGACGGCACCACCATGGACGCCAAGGATATGTATCCCGCCGCGGGAAGGCCCAACAACGGCGACGACCTGTGGGAAAAATACTTCCGGAAGCACAAGAACATACAGCTGGTCATCTGCGGCCACGACCCCTGGGATCTGGTGGTATGCAGGCAGGAAAAGGGCGACGCCGGAAATATGGTCACCCAGTTTCTGATAGACCCCCAGGGCACCGACGCCAATCTGAAGGGCGCCTGCCTTATATGCTTCCTGGGTTTCTCGGAGGACGGCAAAAAGGCATACGTGCGGTACTGGTCCGCCGACAGGGATATGTATTATATAAAAGACAACCAGTACGAGGTGGATCTGGAGTAGAAAGATGAAAAAACTTATTTTTGCGATATGCGTTTTACTATGCGGAGCGTGTCTTGCCGCGGCGGGGCTTTCCTTCCGGCCGGATATATATTACACCCAGAAGGAGCCCCTGGCGGTCCCCGCCCACACCTACGAGGCGTGGCTCAGGCTGCCCAAAGACTTCCGGGGCAGAGGAGGAAGCATCGCGGGCAACTACGATATGTCCTCCTTTTCCGTGGTCTATGAAGTCCACGCAGAGGGACACCCCCGGCTGTATATTGAGGGAAAGGGGCACAGACAGGCAAACATCACCTTCAAGAGCATCAACGCCGCCACGGGCAAATTTCTGCATATGGCCATCACCCTGGACGAGGAAAAGCACGAGGCCAAGTGCTACATCAACGGAAAGCTGCGGGAGACCCTGACGGAAGTGCCCATGTACACGGAGACCAAGCCTCTGTCCGAATTCGAGACAGTGCAGCCCAATATCCCCCTGGTCATAGGCGGAGACAAACGCTTCGGCAACGGCGCGTATTTTCACGGGCAGCTGCTTTCCGTGGCGGAGTTTTCCACAGTGCGCAGCGAAAAAGAGATCCGGAGCGATATGTACGATCCGGACCCCAAGGACCCGGGCCTTCTGTTTTACTACGATCTGCGGAAGTCCGATGGCAAGGACGTCATAGAGGATCTGGCGGGGAACTATCCCCTGTATCATGAGCCCAACCCCTATTTCATACAGCCCGAGGACACCTGGGTGGAGGAAAAGGACGTGGACAACAGCCCTATAGCCTGGTCCATGGCCTTTCTGGGAGATACACAGGTCTTAAACGACGTATATCCCGACAAATTCCATCTGCTCATGGACGGGATACTGGCCAAAAAGGACGAATACAACATAAAATACGTCATGGGCCTGGGAGACATCACCAACCGCAACCTGCCGAGGGAATGGGAGCTGGCCAAGGAGCAGTACGACCGCCTTACGGGCGTCATTCCCTGGGGCGTGGTGATAGGCAACCACGACGGCTCAAAGGAGTATAACGCCGCCTTCGGCACTCCGGAATACAGGGCGTCCTGCGACGGCTTCTTTGAAGAGGGCAAAATAGACAACTCCTACCGCTTCCTGACAGCAGGGCAGAACAAATACATCATATTCACCCTGGAATACGGCCCCCGGGACGAGGTGATGGAATGGGCGGGAAAACTGATAGACGAACACCCCGAATGCAAGGCCGTCATCACCACCCACAACTATCTGTTCCGGGACGGCACCACCATGGATGAGAAGGACTCCTATCCCCCCACCATCTGCGGCGGCAGGCCCAACAACGGCGACCACATGTGGGACAAGTTCGTCCGCAAACACAGGACCATACAGCTGGTCATCTGCGGCCACGACCCCTTTGACATGGTGGTATGCAGGCAGGAAAAGGGAGACGCGGGCAATATGGTCACGGCCCTCCTCATCGACCCCCAGAGCACCGACGCCGTCCGGAAGGGCGTGTGCCTCATCTGCTTCCTGGGCTTCTCCGGGGACGGCAAAAAAGCATACGTGCGGTACTGGTCCGCCGACCAGAAGAAGTACTATATCAGAGCAAACCAGTACGGGATAGATCTGGAATAAAAAAAGCCGCCGAAAGGCGGCTTTTTTTACGTTTTCATGCATTTCCACAGCCCGTGCAGGTTGCAGAAGGCGTACACGTTTTTCACCTTTGTCCCCTGGCTAAACACGCACCGTGGCTCTTCTCCCGGCCCGAAAAAACGGAACTCGCCGCCGGACACGGTTTCCGCAAACACCCACTCTATCCGGTGCCCCGGCAAAGACGGGTGCAGGTTTATGCCCACGGTCACCTTCAGGACCCCGTCTTCCATGCGGGCGTCCGGCAGGTGCCGGTCCACGGCCCCTCCCGAAAGAGTGTCCTTCAGTATTTCCATATCCCGGCCGCAGCAGGCGGGGGATGCTTCGGCAAAAGCAAACACAACGCTGCCGCAGACGGGGCAGCGGTAAAAGAAAATTTTACTCACGTTTTCCTCCGGCTTTCTTCGTAATTTCCATTTTACAGCATTTTCCGCCGCCTGTCAACAGAAAATGATCCGCAGCGGTTTTTTTGCCCTTTTAATATTCCGCCGTTTGTAGTAAAATATATATAACAATAAGTTTAGCAAGGATATCATATGAACAGAATTAATCTTGACTACAACGTATATCTGGACAAGGTAAACGCCTGCTGGCTGGGCAAAAGCCTGGGCGGAGTCATAGGCGCCCTTTTCGAGGGGCACAAGTTTTTTGAAGAGTTGTCCCCCGACAGCCTGTGGCCTCCCATAGTATATCCCAACGACGACCTGGACATCCAGGTGGTGTGGCTGGAGATGCTGGAGGACAAGGGCACCGACATAAACCACGACATGCTGGTGGACTACTGGCGTAACCACTGCTGGTATCATTTTGCGGAATACGGTTCATTTCTTTATAACGTGCAGAGAGGCATAATGCCTCCGGAAAGCGGCAGCTTCAACAATTTTTATTTTTCCGAATCGGAGGGGTGCCCCATCCGCGCGGAGATATGGGGGCTCACCGCTCCCTGCAACCCCGCCCTTGCCGCGGAACACGCCTGGTATGACGGCACCCTGGACCACAAACGCACCTCCGTGTATGCCGAGATGTTCTGGGCGGCGGCCAACGCCTACGCCATGGACTGCGACGACCTGGACGAGGTGGTGAACGCAGCCCTTACGGAGGTCCCCGAAGACAGCGAGATTTACGCCATAACGGCCGACGTGCGTTATTGCGCCGAAAACCTTGCCACTCTGAAGGAAATGTTTCTTTATCTGGTGCGCCGCTGGGGGGACAGCGATTCCTCCAAGAGCCAGATAAACTTTGCTTTTTCGCTGCTGCCTCTTTATTACAGCGGCCTGGATTTCAAAAAGGCCATGGCCTGCGCCTGCTCCCTGACCTTTGACACCGACTGCACCGCCGCCACGGCCTGCGCCCTGCTGGGGAGCATGAAGGGCACCAAAGCCCTGCCCGCAGACTGGCTGGAGAAGCTGGGCAAAAACCTCACCTGCGACGTTGCAGTCCGCCACAAGGAGGCCCCTATCCTCGATTTTGCCGCGGACACCTGCGCCGTGGGCATAGAGGGCATGCTGAACAACAATACGGCCGTCAACATAACAAACGTCCCGGAGGGCGTCATGGCTGCGGTAAAGGAGCGCTACGCCTCCCGCCCCGCCCTTCCCCCGGTATCCATAGAGGCGGACACTCTGCCCGACGATATCATCACGCCGGAGACCAACGGCCGCTTCCGGATGTCCGTATCCTTCTTCAACAGCCTGCCGAAGGAAATAAAGGGCATCATCAAGACCGAAAGCCTGTCGCCCCATCTCAAAGTGTCGCCGAACCTTCAGACCGACGTGACGATCCCGCCAAACGGCGAATACTCCCTTGCCCTTTCCCTGACGGCGGATTTTTCCGAAAATATAATCTGGGACAAAAACCTGGTGCGCTTCACCTTTGAGAGCCGGGAATGCGCGGTGAGCAGGGAGCTGGGCGTCATCGGCGCCAGGATCTGGCAGGTGTACGGCCCCTACTGGGATATTTACGACACAAAGGTATTCGACGAATGCCCCTTCCGGAACAGCAGGATATGCAACCATCCCGGCAGGCTGGGCTACGGCCAGGCGGGGACCCACCAGTACGTGAACATCGACAGGGAATACCTGGCGGAAAGGGTGCTGGCGCGGCGGGAGATACCCGAAGAGCATCCCTTCACCCTGTGCCTGGCGGAAGACCTTATACGCAAGGAGGATATCTCCTTCAACATGGGCGAAAGCGTGTATTACTTTACCCGGAAGTTCATAACCCGGGAAAAACAGACGGCGGGGCTCATGGTGGGCGCTTCCTGTCCCTTCAAGATATGGATCAACGGAAAGGTGGCCTTTGAAAACAGGAAAAACATTCCCTACAGCCAGCAGGACTGGTGGATCCCCTTTGAAGCGGAACCGGACACGGTCTACAGGATAGTGGTCAAGGCGGTCCAGCTGGGCAGCGATTTCAAATTCTCTCTGTCTCCGCGGCTGGACGAAAGCAAAGCGGACCACATACACGGAATCAGCTATCTTTCAGACAGCTACGGCAATATATTCTGATCAATAATTGGAGAACAAAATGGATCACTTCAAAAACCCGAAGGCCATTATGCGGCCTGCGCCTTTCTGGAGCTGGAACGACAAGCTCGACAAGGACGAATGCGTAAGACAGGTCAGGGAAATGAAAGACAAGGGCTGGGGTTCCTTTTTCATGCACTCCAGAGTCGGTCTCGTCACCCCTTACCTGGGCGAAGAATGGATGGAGATAGTCACAGCCTGCGCCGAGACCGCCAAGGAAGAAGGCATCTACGCCTGGCTTTATGACGAAGACAAGTGGCCCAGCGGCTTTGCCGCCGGCATGGTCCCCGCCAAAAACGAGGACTTCCGGGCCCGCAAGCTGATCATAGTCAAAAAGGGCGAAGTGCCCGAAGGCGACGAGGTGATGGCCGAGGTGGACTGGCAAGGCGCCTCCTGGACCATCGCCAGGCATATCGAGCGGCTGGGCAACACCTGGTTCAACGGCTACTGCTACGTGGACCTCATGAACCCGGAAGCCGTTAAGGCTTTTCTCGAATGCACCCACGAAGAATACAAAAAGCACGTAGGCGAGTATTTCGGCAACGTCATCCCCGGAGTCTTCACCGACGAGCCCTGCTACCTTTTCGGAGGCGGCGACGCCGTGCCCTGGTCGGAATATCTGCCCGGCTTCTTCAAAAAAATGAAGGGCTACGATATCCGGGAGCACCTGCCGGAGCTGTTCTTCAACATAGACGGCTACAAGAAGGTGCGCTACGACTTTTACGAAGCGGCCACCGCCCTCTTCAAGGAAAGCTTCACCAAGCAGTATTTCGACTGGTGCGAAAAGAACGACATGAAGTTCACCGGCCACTTCATGGCCGAGGACTCCTGCCACTACCAGACCCAGTGGGCCGGCGACGTCATGAGCCATTACGAATTCATGCACTGGCCCGGCACCGACAAGCTGGGGCGGCACATAGAGCAGGTGGTCACCGACAAGCAGTGCTCCTCCGCAGTGGACCAGCTGGGCAAGGAAAGGGCCTTCAGCGAGGTGTTCGGCTGCGTGGGCGGACAGGTGAGCTTTTTCGAAAGAAAATGGATCGCCGACTGGCAGACCCTGCTGGGCATCAGCTTTGTGAACCATCATCTGTCCCTCTATTCCATGAGAGGCGAGCGGAAGCGCGACTTTCCCGCCAACCTGTTCTATCAGCAGCCATGGTGGCAGGAAGAAAAGCTGTGCGGCGACTATTTCGGCCGCATCTGCACCTTTGCCGCAGAAGGCAAACGCAAGGTGGACATACTGCTCATGCAGCCCATGGCTTCCGTGTGGAGCGAATTTTCGCCTCTGGACTCCAGGAGCGGCTTCGGCCCCGAAAACGTGTACGACGCGCCCTTTGACCAGGCTGCCAAGCAGCTGATGGCGGCCAAGCTGGACTATCATATAGGCAACGAGAACCTGATGAAGAAGCACGCCAAGGTGGAAGGCGATACCCTGATAGTGGGGCAGCACGCCTATCACACCGTGATAGTGCCCGTCTGCAGCAACATCATGGAAAGCACCTACAAGCTGCTGAAAAAGTTCGCCAAAAACGGCGGCTCCCTTATATTCACCTGCGGCCTGCCCGCCATGGTGGAGGGCGAGCCCTGCGTGACCAAATTTGCCAAATACACCGTAGCCTCCTCCATAGACGACGCCGTGAAGATCGCCGACGGCCTGTATCAGGGGAGAGCCTGGGCCATAGACAAGCTCACCGGCGGCAACGCCGGCTCGGTGTGGGTCCACGAAAGAGAATACGAAGGCAGCCTGAGATACTTCTTCATCAACACCGACAAAGGACACCCGGTAAAAGCCAAAGTCTCCATACCCAAAGCGGAGGCCTACGCCATAGTGGATCTCTTTGACGGCAACGCCTACAAGGCCAAAGTAAAAGAGACAGGGGATATGGCCGAGCTGGAATTCACCTTCGCCCCCGCCGGCAGCATCCTGATACTGGCCGGCAGCGAAGCCAAGGGCATCCGGGCCAAATGCCCCGTTATCCTGGGCTGCGGCATAAGCTGTGCCGATCTGGACAGAAAGACCCCCGTAAGCACCATATCGGACTTCAGAGCCAAAATACTGGGCGAGAACACCCTGGTGCTCCACGATTACACCCTGAAGATCGGCGACACAAACTACACCGGCCCCGCCTGTCTGGCCTGGCACAACATGTTCTACAGGCAGCCGGACGGAACTCCCTTTGAAGCCAGATACACCTTTACCTCGGAGATCGCTCTGGACGCCTTTGCCGCCATCGAAGTGGCGGAGAACAACGACTCCATACTCTTCAACGGCAAAAAGGTGAAGCCCATGAGAAAGAAGGGCGAAGGCGGCGCCTTCGATCCCGAAAAGGGCTGGCTGGAAAAGACCTTTACCCGGGTGCCCATATCCATAAAGCCCGGGGAGAACACCCTGGTCATCAAGGGCAAAAAGTACAACAACATCACCGGCCCCGGACACCACAAAAAGGTGGAGATACCCATGAAGGACTACTTCCCCACCGAAGCGGAAGAAGCCTATATCTGCGGCGATTTCTCCCTGGTGAAAAAGGCGGACAACAAGTACGTCATAGCAGCGCCCTGCAGGATAAAGGGGCACAACATCACCCTGGAGGGCTATCCCTTCTACGCCGGCAAGGTGAGCGTCAAGGGAAGCTTTGAGGGCAGCTGCAAGGCTCAGACCATACTGAAGCTCATAGACGCCAGCAAATCCAGCGTCGAGGTCCGGATCAACGGCGCCAAGGCCGGGGAAAACCTGTGGCTTCCCGACGCCTTTGATATCTCCCCCTGGGTGAAGGACGGAAAGAACACCTTTGAGATAGTGTTCGCCACCACTCTGGTGAACCCCTTCGGCCCCAACAGGATCGCGGGGATAAAAGACAGCGTGTATATCAGCCCCGGCAGCTTTGTCCACGCCGGACAGTATATGGAGAAATACCAGCTGTTCGACTACGGCATCGGAGCCGTGAGCATTTACGAACTGTAAACAAGACCCATATTTGCCGGAAGGATATCCCTTCCGGCTTTTTTTCGGCGCCGGGGAGCAGGGGCTCCGCCCCTCCCGCCCCGGCTGATCCGGCGTTTCTCTTTCTTTTGTCCCGTTCAACCAAACGCCGCCTACGCCGGAGGATGACCAGGCAGGGCCCGATGTGCTATAATAAATAGGACTACACACGGAAAAGCCTTATGGATCCACAGAAAGAAAAAAAGGAATTTTACAAAAGACTGGCCGCCATCTCCGCGCCCATAGCCCTCCAGAGCCTCATGCTGGCCCTGGTAGCGGCGGCGGACGCCTTTATGCTGG
>JAGDAG010000232.1 GCA_017959625.1 Abditibacteriota bacterium
GCTTAACGCCATAGGGCTCCAGAACCCCGGCGCCCGCAAGGTCCGGGACGAATATCTCCCCCGGCTGGAAGCCTTTGATACCATGGTGATTCTGAATATCATCGGCAGCGCGGTGGACGAGTATGCGGCCCTGGCGGAGATGTTCGACCCCGTGAGCCGGGTGGACGCTTTTGAGATAAACGTCTCCTGTCCCAACGTAAAAAGCGGGTGTATGGCCTTCGGCACCTCTGCGGAGGGCATAGAATCGGTGGTGAGGGCGGTCCGCGGGCGGACACAAAAGCCCGTTATCACCAAGCTTTCCCCCAACGTGACCGATATAGCGGAGATGGCCAGGGCAGCCGAAGGGGCCGGCAGCGACGCAGTTTCACTGGTGAACACCTTCCTGGGCATGGCCATAGACCCCTACAGGCGCAGCTTCGTCCTTGCCAACCGCACCGGGGGGCTTTCCGGCCCCTGTATAAAGCCTATCGCCCTGCGTATGGTCAACGACGTCTTTCGCGCCGTAAAGATACCCATCCTGGGACAGGGAGGCATAATGACCGGCGAGGACGCCATAGAGTTTATGCTGGCGGGAGCCACGGCTGTCAGCGTGGGGACGGCCAGTCTTGTCACGCCCGACGCCGCAGCGAAGATCGTGGAAGAGATAAAAGAATATATGCGCCGGACCGGCGTTGAAGATATCAATACGCTTATAGGCGCTGTAGAATAAATCATCTGGAGAAAGATATGGCTAAATTATTCGGAAAGGAATATACCAAGGCCCAGCTTATGAAAAAGGCTGGCAATATCGATCAGCTGGGGGGAGTCAGGCGCATGCAGTTTTGCGACGGCACCTCCAAGGGAGTGGAATGCGCCGTTTTCCGCACGGGAGCGGGGCTGAGCTTCACCGCCACCATAGACAGGGCCCTGGATATCACCTCGGCGGAATTCAAGGGGATGAGCCTTTGCTACCGCACGCCCATCGGCGAAAAGAGCCCTTATTTTTATGACCCTGCCGGAATGGAATGGCTGTATTCCTTCCCTGCAGGCATGTTTTCCACCTGCGGGCTTATGAACGTGGGAGTGCCCAACGAGTTTGACGGCGATATCAAGGGTCAGCACGGCAGAGTGAGCAATATCCCCGCTTCCAACGTGGCTGTGGACGGCTACTGGGACGGAGACGACTACGTCATGTACGCCAAAGGCAAGATCAGGGAGACCGCCTTTTTCGGGGTCAATACGGTGATAGACCGTACCATCAGCTGCAAGCTGGGTGAAAACAAGGTGAAGGTGGAAGACGTGATCACCAACGAAGCCAACAGGCCCATGCCCCTGATGGTGCTGTATCACATGAACACGGGTTTCCCTCTTCTGGACAAAAACAGCTATATATGCTTTGCTTCGGAAAAGACAGTCCCCAGAGACGCCGAAGCGGAAAAGGGAATTGGCGAATACAACGTTATGCAGGACCCCGTCAACGGATATGCGGAGCAGGTGTTTTACCACACCATGAAGGCCCGGGAAGACGGCGTCACCTGCGCGGCCCTCATCAATCCTGATATCAAGCTGGGGTATTACGTCAAATACAACACGAAGGAGCTGGGCTATATGACCCAGTGGAAGTGTATGGACGAAGCCCAGTACGTAGTGGGGATAGAGCCTGCCAACTGCCACGTTTACGGTATGGCCTGGGAGGCCGAAAACGGCACCCTGGAATATCTGGATTCCTTTGGATCCAAGCACGTGGCCTTTGAGATAGGAGTGCTTTCCGGAGAAGAGGAGATCGAAAGCTATAAGGCTTTGGTGGCCTCGATCCTTAATGGGTAATGCAAAAAAAAACAATATCCCGGCTCTTTTGAGCCGGGATCTCTTTTTTTACATATAGTTCGGCAAAAACAGCATGATGTAGTAATAGGCGAAGGGGGCGGTAAAAAGTATGCTGTCGATGCGGTCCAGCACTCCGCCGTGCCCGGGTATCAGGTTGCCGAAATCCTTTATGCCTATCTCTCTTTTGATGGCCGACTCGGTGAGGTCGCCCATCTGAGACACTATGCCGAAGACCGCTCCCATAAAAAGGGCGTGGGCAAAAGGCAGATGGATAAAATACCCCGTGATACAGGCAAGGATCACGGAACCGGCCCATCCTCCTATGCTGCCTTCCCAGGTCTTGTTGGGGCTTGACTGGGGGCTGAGCTTATGCCTGCCGAAACGTTTGCCTGCAAAAAATGCAAAGGTATCCGTGGCCCAGGTGCACAAAAGCACCAGCATAACAAGGCAGTTGCCCGCGGGGACTTCCTTTCCCAAAAGCTCCATCTGTCCGCAGAAGCATTTCAGCATCACCAGATGGCTCAAAAGCCAGCCCACGTAAACCGCTCCGAACAGGGTGATGCTTATGTTCTTCAGAGGCTCCCGCTTTTGCCGGAAAAACTCCGTGAGGAACCCCAGAAAGAGAAGCCCGGTTATCATGAGAGGGAACATGGGGGTTATGCTCAGAACGTCATGCTTCAGAGTAAGCCTGGCAAAGCCCTGGATATGTATGGAAAGGGCGTTCACTATCTCATTTGCCGTTTCATCGGGCAGAGGAAAATCCCTGGAGACGGCGGCAAGCATGTTCTGCGCCAGCTCTTCAGTGTTTTCCGGAACAGTGACTGCCGAAAATACGCATACCACGGTGGCTATCATACCCAGCCACCATATAGGATGGATATCGATCTTCTCGGCTCCTTTGTAAAGTTCATAAACGCCCAGCACTGCCACAAGGGCTACCCCCGCCGCCATGGGTATGGCGTTGGGGATGATGACCAGGCTGATGATGAACACCATGCCTATCAGGGCGCTGACGGTTCGTTTTAACATAGGCTTTTCCTTAACGGTCGCTTGTCAGATGCCAGAAGCCGCAGCTTTTGCATCTGTAAGGCTTCATATCTTCACCATATTGTTCGTATATCCGGTCGCTGTGTTCGAGAGCCGCTTCCTCGGTGTCGTAACGGCTTTTCCCTTCGCAGCCCCGGTTGTTCACCGACCAGAATTTTTTGTCGGAGACGCGCCGCTTCTTTTTGATCTTCGGCATTAATCTTCCCGGACGGCCACCTTCAGCATGAAGTCTCCCTGCTCAATGCTTTTCACCACGTCCATACCCTTTGTGACCTTTCCGAAAACTGCATACTGCATATCCAGATGCGGAAAAGCGCCCAGGGTTATATAAAACTGGCTGGAAGCGGAATCCGGCAGCACGGAACGGGCCATGGCCACCACGCCCTCCGAGTCGTGTTTCAGTTCGGGGCACACCTCGAGAGGAATGTTTTCACCGGAGCCGCCGGTGCCGTTTCCTTTGGGGCATCCTCCCTGTATCACAAAACCGGGTACAACGCGGTGCCACGTCAGGCCGTCGTAAAAGCCCTGCCCGGCAAGTTTGATAAAATTGGCGCTGGTTATGGGAGCAAGCTCTTCAAAAAGTTCAAATTCTATTGTTCCTTTGTTTGTCTGGATAACTGCTGTTTTCATGTTTTCCCTTTATTTCATGAGTTCTTTCATCCGCGAGGAATGGGAATGGCATATTGCAATGGCCAGGGCGTCGGCGGCGTCGTCGGGCTTTGGGACGGAAGACAGCCCCAGGATATTGGTTATCATATACTGGACCTGTTGTTTTTCGGCTTTTCCGTAACCTGTCACCGACGATTTTACCTCCATAGGCGTATATTCCGTTATGGGGAGCCCCCTTGAATAAACCGCCAGGGTAAGAACGCCGCAGGCTTTGGCTACTTCGATGGCCGTAGTGGTGTTGCGTCCGTAGAAAAGCCTTTCTATGGCAACCTGATCCGGCATATATTCCGTAAGGATAGAATTGATGTCGGTATAAATATCCAGAAGGCGCTGGCAGGCCGGCTCTTCTTTCGGTGTGGTTATGGTTCCCCAGTCCACACAATAATCCTTTCCCCGGATATGATCTATGACGCCGAAGCCAATGATGGCCGTGCCCGGGTCTAAACCCAGTATCCTCATTTTTCCTCACAAACGATATAATACTTATATTAATTATATCACAAAAAAAAAAATCGCGCCACCGCCCGTTTCTGAGGATGACCGGGTGTTATGCGCGCCGTTTTTATGATATAATAAATTAGATAAGAACAATGGAGCGTATATGAAGATCAGAATAATCGCCTGCGGGGTTTTCGAGCCGTACATAAAAGCAATGGCTCCGGAGCCCGGAAACAGCTCGGAATGCCTTTTTCTGGACGCAGGCCTACACGAATTTCCCGACAGGCTGAGACAGGCTGTCCAGGAGGAGATCGACCGGATATCCCGGGAGAAGGAGGACTATGACGCCATAGTTCTTTTTTACGGTTTGTGCGGAAGAGGCACTGCCGAGCTTACCGCCCGGGAGATACCGGTATTCATACCGAGGGTCCACGACTGTATCGCTTTGTTTATGGGTTCCGACGCCGCATACAAAAAGGAATTTGCAAAAAACCCCGGCACCTTTTACCATACCCTGGGGTGGCTTGCAAAAAAAATCAACCCCAACGAGATGGCGGCGGTGGATCTTTACCGCAATTACAACGATATCGGATGGGACATGCATCCCGAATTTGAACGCCTCGGAAAAGAATACGGCGAAGGGAATGCGGAATATATCCTGAAGTTTGCCGCATCCTGGCAGAAGAATTATTCCAGGGGAGCCTATATCGATATGGGCTTTTCCGAAGACAAATACGCCGAAGAGACCCGGGTCATGTGCCGGGCTTTCGGCTGGAAGTACGAAAGAATAAAAGGAGACATGGCGTATCTGCGCCGATTGTTCCGTGGGGCTGCGTCGGACAGGATATTCGTATTGCCTCCTTTTTCTGCGTCCAAGGCCAGCGGCGACGACCGTATCTTCAATGCGGTGGCGGCCGGGGAAAAGGAACATTCGTTTTACGAGACGGAAACCGTTCTTTATGACGAAGGGGCGGAAAAAAGCAAAAAAGGCATCGGCCTGGGGATAGACGCCGGAGGCACCTATACCGACGCCGTTATCTTCGA
>JAGDAG010000233.1 GCA_017959625.1 Abditibacteriota bacterium
ACTTGCCGGCAAAGCCGGCTGTTAAAACTCATTCACCACACTTACACTATTAAGCTTTCAGAGAACCGCCGACCGCAAAAAACCAAAGGCCTTCCGTGTCGGCAAATATAATTATACCTCAGGCATGCCGCCTGTGTCAAGTATAAAAACGAAAATAAGGAAAAAAAAGTTCCCGCAGATTTTAACCGTTTTTCCAAACGAAACGGAAGTTTACGGATTCGCCGCCGTCCACCACTATGTTCTGCCCCGTGCAGAACCTGTTGACCGCAGTCAGGAAATAGGCCCATTCGGCTATCTCCTCTTCGGTGGCCCATCTTCTGAGGGGCGTTTCGTCCATTATCCTGCTCCACAGCTCCGGGTCGTTCATCACGCATTCGTTGGACTCTGTGACCACTCCCCCCGGGTCCAGGCTGTTGCAGACGGCGCCCAGGGGCGCTATCCTTTTGGCAACGTTTCTGGTGTAGGACAGCACGCCTCCCTTGCTGGCGCAGTATTCCGGGAATTCCGCGCCGGTGTGGGCGCTGGCAGAGCCTATGTTCAGCACCGAACGGATATCCTTCTGAAAGGCGTATTTTTCGGTGACGCATATAAGGGCCTTCAGGTTTACGTCTATATCGTTTTGGTTCTGGACCCCGGCGTTGTTGATAAGCACGTTCACCCCGTCAATTTCGGGCAGGGTCTCCGTTTGGGTTATATCCCTTACGTAATGGGTGTAATCCGGATGGGATACGCCGGCTTCGCCGCGGTCTATGCCCGCCACTTTATGGCCTTCCCGCAAAAACCGCTCTGCTATGGCCCTGCCTATCCCCCGGGAGGTCCCCGTTATCAGCGCTAACATATTTCTTTCCCCTTTTCCATATATTCCAGATATTCGGCGCCTACGTTATGCTTTTTCCATTTGGCCACTATCCTGTAACCCATGGGGGCAAACAGCATTTCCATGATCAGCTCTGCGGCGGCTCCCGTAAGTGAACACACGGCGCACTGCAGCGGAGTCCAGTGAAAGCCGTCCCAGAATATGGGCGCGAAGATCACAAATACTATTATGGCAAAAATGAAGTTGTCCAGAAACTGCCCTATAAAGGTGGATATATAGGTGCGGGCGTAAAAGGCCGCCCTGCCGTCCGGGTCCTTCCGGAACAGCCGCCCTATCTGCCAGTTCATAAAATTGTTTATCACCGCCGAAGCGAGAAAGGCGATAGTGCTGCCCAGCAGTATGAACCAGGTGCCCTTGAGGATGCCGTCCAGGGCCGAGTAATCGCTGACCCGGGAAGGGATAGCGCCGGCAACGTAAAAAATCAGGCAGGTGGCCAGGTTGATGGAAACAGCCAGCACGGCTATGGTATTGGAGGCCTTCGGGCCGAAGTATTTGGTGATGATATCCATGCACAGAAACGACAGCCAGGATATCAGGATGCCGCCGTCCAGAGCGATCCACGGGGTCTGCACCAGGGTCTTGTTGGCCAGCAGGTTCATACAGATAACGCTGACCACGAACAGGGCCGTCACGGTGGCGGGGATACATCTCAGGAGTATATCGGCTTCCTTTCTGTCAAGGATGATCAAAGAATCAAAAGAGGCGCGGCTTGTTTCTGCGCTGTTCATAACTCCTCCGCGGGCTTGGCGATAAAAACACAGGCCCGCCCCCCCGTTCTCCGAAGGCATACCCCGGCGGACGGTGGTCACAAACAGCAGTCCTGGTTTTTTTTAACGACAGGATGGCACTAACGAACTGTCGGTATTTATATTATACTTCAAACGGCTCCGTTTTTCAATCCCGCCGCCCTGCCGGATTGATAATCGGCCGTATATATGGTATAATTTCACTATAAAGCGTAAAGGAAACAGCATGAAAAAATACAGGATGCACGTTTTGTGCCACACCCATTGGGACAGGGAATGGTATCAGCCCTTTCAGGAATTCAGGATGCGCCTCGTTAAACAGACGGAGGACATGCTGGATATACTGGAGGAGCAGCCGGACCTTTGTTTTCATTTTGACGGCTCCGCCGTCTGGGCAGACGATTTTCTTGAAATAATGCCCGGCGAGGAGGAGCGGCTGAAAAGGCTCGCGGGAGAGGGGCGGATACTCATGGGCCCATGGTACTGCATGCCCGACGAGCTGCTGCTTTCGGGAGAAAGCCTGGCGCGCAATCTGGAAAAAGGCGCCGCCGTCTGCAAACTCCTGGGCGCGGAGCCCATGCCCGTGGGATACGTCACCGACGTTTTCGGCCACGTGTCCCAGCTGCCGCAGATAATGAAGGGCTTCGGGATAGATACGATGTTCCTGCACAGGGGCACCGGCTGCGCAACCGACGAAAAGCAGGAGATGCTTTGGGAAGGCGCCGACGGCACGAAGGCCCTTCTCATCAAAGTTTTTCCCGACACGGGATATCAGGATTTCCTCACCTACAGAAACGCCCCGGACAGCGAGCTGCTGAAATACGAACAAAGAAAAAAGGAGACCTGCCTCACCGGAGTGCTTTTCGCCCTGGACGGCAACGACCATACCCCCTGCCGCAGGGACCTGAAGCAGGCAACGGAGCGTTTCAACGGCGTGTTCCGGGACATCCATTGTTTTCCTTCGGACATGCTCTCCTTTCTGCGGGAGGAAAAAGAGGCTCTGGCGCAAACGGACCCTGCGGAGCTGAAGCTTTTCAAAGGCGAGCTCCGCCACGCTTCCGAAAGGGGAGCCTGGAACGAGCTCTTCAACGGCACGGCAAGCGCCCGCCCTTATCTGAAACAGCGCAACGACAAATGCGAATATCTGCTGGCCCGGGTCTGCGAGCCTCTGGCGCTTTTCGCCCGGCTTTACGGGAACGGCGTCAACGGGGCTTTTCTGCAGAAGGCCTGGAAATATCTGCTGCAGAACCATCCCCACGACTCTATAGTGGGCTGCAGCCGGGATCAGGTGCACAGGGACATGATCTACCGCTTCGACCAGTCGGAGATCATCGCGGACGCCCTGACCTGGGAAAGCGTATGCGCCCTGCCAATAAATACCGCGGCGCTGAAGGGGGACAGGACTGTGACTGTGTTCAACCCCGGCGTCCTTCCCACGGGGCCGGTGACGCGGTTTGAATTCGACGTACCCATGGAACAGGCGGACAGGGACGCCGCGGAAGGCTTCGAGCCCGCTCTTTTCGACGAGAACGGCGAAGAAATAGAGTTTGACGCGGAAAAAACGGAAAAAGGAGTGTGGGCAAAGCCGGTGATGCTGAAGACCGCCGACGCCTACGGAACGCAAAGCGACGTGTGGGTGGAAAGATACAGATACTCCGCCGCCGCAAGGCTCTCGGTACCTCCCCTGGGCTATAAGACCCTTTCCGTGGGAAGGCGCAGAAAAGCGGAGGCGGAAACAGCAGAGCCACCCTGCCCCGGTTTTCTGGAAAACCAATATATACGCTTCGGCTGCGAGGGCGGAAAAGGGCTGTTTCTGTATGACAAAAAACGAAAAATATCCTACGGCGATATTTGCTTTTTGGAGGACTGCGGCGACGCCGGCACCGGCTGGGACCACGTGTATCCCGAAAGGGATAAAAGGATCATCGCCGATCTTTCCGCGCTGCAGCCGGAAATCCGGACCGAGGCCTCCGGCCTTTCGCAGACCCTCACCCTGCGTTTCTCGCTGCGGATCCCCAAAGGGCTTGACGGAACGGCAAGAAGCGCGGAAACCGCCGAAATGCCCGTAGCCATGCGCTTCACCCTTGACGACGGCTGCCCTTACGTAAAGGCGAAGGTGACCGTGGAAAACACGGCGGAAAACCACCGGCTCCGCATACTGCTGCCCACGGGCTGCGGCGCAAAAACCTATTTTGCCGACACGGCTTTTGACATGGCGGAAAGAGAAACGCGCCTCCCCGACGCCACGGGGTGGAAGGAACAGCCCATGCCCTGGGGGCCCTTCAAGAACGTTTTCGGCATAGCCTCGGGGGGAAGAGGGCTGGCTGTGATGACAAAAGGGCTGTGCGAGGGCGGAGTCGCCGAAAAGTCCGGAGGCACCCTTGCCCTTACCCTGTTCAGGAGCTTTTCCGAGACCCTTTACGGCTGCAGCACCCGGGACAGCCTGCTTTTGGGAACGGTGGAAAGCGAATTTGCCGTGATGCCCATAGACGAAAACGTGACGGCGGCGGCGCTGCTGCAGACGGCGGAAGCGTATAAGCTGCCGGTTTACGCCCTCACCTCAAAGCCCGCGGAAGGCAGCCTGCCCCCCTCGGGCTCCCTCGCCCGGATAGAAGGCGAAGCGGCGCTTTCGTGCCTGAGGGAAAGGGACGGAGGCGCAGAGCTGCGGCTCTTCGCCCCGGGCAAAGAAAAGACGGAAGTCAGGGTGACGCTGCCGAAAAAGATAAAACGCGCCGTGATCACCGATATGGCGGGGAATTGGAAAAAGGAACTGCAGCCGGATGGCGATTCCCTGCGGCTGGTTTTGAAAGGGAAAGAAATAGTAACAGTTTTCTGCCTGTTTGAGTAAACGCGGCATTATCGTTTAGCAGGAAACGTCTGCCCCGCGGCGTCACCTCGATGCTCCGGTCATCCCGCCGACTTCGCAATACGGCCGGCTTATTCCCACGGCGTCATCTCTGCGCAAACGGCAATACGGCTAATCCGTAAGAATTCTGGCC
>JAGDAG010000234.1 GCA_017959625.1 Abditibacteriota bacterium
TCCCATACGCCGCTGCGCTTGACGTTGGCCCATTTCTGGGCGTAGTCGGCGAAGTTGGGCTTGCCCATGAGGGGCGCCCTGTCAAAGGTGAAGAGAGCGGTGTAGCCCCCCAGCCGCTTGATGTTCTCAAAGGTCTCGCCAAACTCCAGGCCGCTGCCGAAAATGCCGTCCCAGCCTTCGGGGATGGAGGTGTTCACGGTCTTGCTCAGGTAGCTGGCGTGGATGGGAGCGGAGGCGTGCACCTCAAAGAGCTTCCACACGTCGGCGTTTGACAGGTGATGCTGCAGCCAGCAGTTGGAGGCGGGCATCTCCAGGATATGGTTTGGAGTCTTCAGGTCCCCGAAGGCCTTGCGGGCAAAGGGCCTGTAGAGATCGGCGCCCTTCCGCCAGTCTCCCTTGTGGGCCGCTATATAGATATCGGGAGTGGTCCAGCTGTCGCCCCTGTCGGCCACCCAGCAGCCGGTAAAGGAAAAGCCCATGAGCTCGTTGCCCCGGCCGTCTCTGCCGATATACATCTTCTTGGTGTAGCCGTAGCCGTCCTCGCAGCCCATATATACGCCCATATCCTCGTTATAGAGGTCCAGCCACTGCATATACATAAAGCCGGGATACGGAGCGGTCTTGGTGTCCCCGGGCTCAAAGACGCCGGGGCGTACGCGCATGCCCAGGGTCTCCGGGAACAGGAACCAGCCTCCCGGCACGTCCATATCCGAAAGGGTAAGATCTATGATATCCGTCAATACTGTCTCGTCCAGGGCTTTGCAAGTCACGGAATACCTGCCTCCCTCGGCGTCCCTGTCCAGGCGGACCCGGGCCGTCAGCTCCATGCCGGCGGGCCTGAAAACAAATTCCGCCAGGGCCGAGTCCTTGCCTGAGGACAGGCTGACGGAACAGGAGGCGTCGCCGGAATAGGCGGTCACGGAGCCCTCTTTCCAGTATTCCCAGGGATAAAGCCCCTTTCTGTCTTCCAGCTGCGCAGACCACCAGCTGCCGGCAAGAGGCCCGTTCTGCCCCTTTACCAGCCGTCCCTGCCGGTCCAGCACTATGCGGCACCTGCCGTTTTCCAGAACTATATTGCCGCCGTCTTCCCGTGCCGCGGGAGCGGCCTGGCACATAGCCCCGCATAAAAGCAGGAGCGTAATTATCAGAATGATTTTCATAAGCCCTCGATGATATGGGATTTGTCTCTTTTATTATACCACATAACGCAGGCAAAAAAACGTTTTCCCCGGAGCCTGCTCCGGGGAAAACGGAATGCCTGCCGCCCGTCACTTGCGGGGCATAGCCTCGTGATAGGCGATCTTCACCTTTTTGCCCGTGCGGGAAGCTTCCTTGACCGCGTCTATCATCACGTCGGCCACGTAGCCGTCCCAGCCGTCCACCGAGGGGGCTTTGCCTTCGGCAACGCGCCTGACCTCTTCTATCTCGTGAAGGGTAAAGGAATTCAGGGCCTCATACCTGTATTCCCTGTAGTCGCCGGAAACGGCGTCCATGAAGGAAACTCTGGCGGCGTTGTTCTCGGGCTTGTGCCACAGGGGCGTATTGACGGTCACCGCGCAGTCCGTGCAGTTGATGCGGATCTCTTCGTCCCAGCCGTTCTGCTCAAAGCCGCCCCTTCTGTATTCGTGCCAGTAGGCCTCGAAGTGGGCTACGGCGCCGCTTTCAAACCAGAAAAGGGCGTTGGCGTCCCTGTCGAAGCCTTCGGCGCCGGGGACCGTGTCCAGCTGTCCGGCGCAGGCTGCGGGCAGTCCGCAGAACCAGTGCAAAAGGTCCATGATATGGCTGCCGCCGCACACCACTACTCCGCCGCCCATGTAGTCCCGCAGAAAATCGCCGGTGGCCTTTTGCTGCGACGGGTCGCCCAGATACAGCCCGGGGAAGGGCTGGTAGGTTCTGGCATACACCGACACTATCTTTTTGCCCTCCAGCAGCTCTTTGGCCTTTTGCAGGGCGGGGAAGAAACGCTTCATATAGCCCGTGGACAAAAAGCCCTTCTTTTCATCGGCAAAAAGGCACATATCCAGAGCGTCTGCGGCGTTCATGCCCAGGGTCTTTTCGCATATCACGGCCTTGCCTGCCGCTATGGCGGCCTTTACCACCTCGTTGTGGAGGCTGGTAAGGGTGCACACCGCCACTATGGACACCTCCGGATCCGCCAGTACCTCTCTGTAGTCGGCGGTGGTTTTGGAACCGGGATACAGGTCCTGATATGCCTTGGACCTATTGGGATCTATATCGCAGAACCAGGCCAGCTCGCAGCCCGCTTCTCTGAAACCGTCAACGTGAAATTTGGAAATAGTTCCGCAGCCGATAACTCCTGCTTTCATTATTTTCTCTCCTTGATACCCGAATTATCGTTTACCACTACCACCTTCATGGCGTGGTCCTTGTCGTTGCGAAGCTTGTCAAAAGCCTCTTTGAAATTAGACAGCGTATATACGCCCGTCACTATCTTGCTGCCGTCGATGACCCCTGCCCTCATAAGCTTGTGGACCCAGGGGAAGAAGGTGGCCGGCGAAGCGAAGGAGCTTCTGAGCTGCAGCCTGTTGAAATGGATCATCCCCGTATCCAGGGGCACTGTGTTGCCGTCTTTGAAGTTGCTGCCCAGAAAGGCTATAAAGCCGCCGTAACGGGCCCTTTGGATGCAGGCGGGCAGCAGCTGTGGGACTGCCGTGAGCAGTATCTTGCCGAAGGTCTCCTCCGCAGGCATATCCTCAAGGCTTGCATAGGCGGCGTCGGCGCCGGAATCCAGAGCCATCTGCCTTCTGTTTTCGTGGCGGTCCACCACCGCCACTCTGCCGGCGGAGATCTTGCGGGCTATCTGCAGCGCCATAAAGCCGATGGGCCCCATGCCCACTATGAGCACGTCGTCGGTGATCTGCACCTCCGCTGTCTTTACCAGATCGAAGGAGACCCCGGCGGGCTCGCTCAAAACAGCGGTCAGGGGGTCTATGTCGTTGCAGGCCACCAGGCTTTTGGCCGGGACCACCGTCATTTCGGCAAAGCCCTGGGCGTAGCCGTTGGAGCTGGTCTTCAGATGGCGGCACAGGTCCACACGCTCGTTGCGGCAGTCGTCGCACACTCCGCAGAAGGTGGAGGATTCCGCGGTCACCCTGTCTCCGGGCTTCACGTTGTCCACGGCGCCGCCCACCTCGCGCACCACGCCCACGTATTCGTGGCCCAGGGCAGTGTAGCCGTCCGGGGACAGGCACGCCGATATCTCCATATCATAGCCGCAGATGCCGCAGGCTATCACCTCCACCAGAGCCTCGTCCGCCTTAAGGGCGGGCAGCTCCACGCTTCTCAGCTCGTAATCAAACGGGCTTTTTACAAAAACGCTTTTTACCTTCATGATATATCCTTGTTCCTTTTAGAATTCAAATTCCTTCACGTCGTGGGCGGGGACGCTGCAGAGCCTCGTCCTGCCTTCCATGGTTATCTGCGCCGCCGCTTCGAAGCCGTTCTGGTTATAGACCAGCGCCTTCCGGGGGCCCACCCGGCTGACAAACACGTTCTTCACGCAGGGATATCTGCACTTCCCCCGTTCCTCCAGCACCTTGTTTACTTCCTTTTGCAGAGCGGCAAAGTCCGGCGCCTTCGTGACCCCCGGTATCACTGCCGGTTTGCCGGAAACGGTCACCGGGTCTTTGCAGTCCAGGGCGAACACCCTTCCTCCCCCGCGGACGAAGCGGGCTATGTTCCGCAGGTCCTCCTCCTCAAACACGGTGGCGTTCCACAGCACCAGGACGGACATGCCGTCCAGGATGCCGTCGGCGAGGGTCTGCGAATCGGCTATGGTGATATCCGCCATATTGCGCATAAGGGGTATGGTTTTGGACATATAGGCGCCCAGGTCCAGATACAGGGAGAGATCCCTGTCGGGATACCACAGAGCCACGTCCCGCAGGGGCTTATAGCCCTTGTTCAGGAAGGGCAGGAGCTCCAGCTGCCTGTCCATATACTCCTTTGACGCCAGGGCGTTGTGGTCAAAATCAAAATACTGCTTCACTCCGCAAGTGGCCGCTCCGAAAACTCTCGCCGCGATACCGTTGACGTCCACCCTGTCCCCGGGCTCAAAGCCGCAGGGCGCGCCGTAGAGACGGCAGGAATCGGACATATAGCGGTTGCCGGTGACGTTGAAGGTGTATTCGGACATCTCGTTGGTGATCCTCACGCCGGCTCCGTGGCGCGCGGCCAGTTTGGCTATATGGGAAAACAGGCAGCCCTGCTCCGGGGAGGAATGGCCTCCCACCGCCAGATAAACGGGGATATCTTTGAAAATACCGTCGGAAATGTCCAGCCAGCGTTCCGCCAGCCTCTCCATGCTGCCGCGGTACCAGTCCACCAGGTCGTACCATCTGCGGCGGGTCCCGGGCGTGAGCGAGTCAAAATACTCTTCCTTGCTCTTCTCGCCCTCGAAGGGCATAAGGTCGTCGTCAAAGGAAGCGAAGCCGGTATGCCAGGCGGCGTTCAGCCGGGAGATGCTGCCGTATTTCTGTTTCATGAAAGCGGCAAAGTCCCTGCGGGCCAGAGGATCCCCGCACCAGTAGCCCGGGTGCGTGTGGTATTCCCCGTTGACGGCAAAGGTCCAGGGCACTCCCCAGTAGGGGTATATGGTCTCGCCGAAATCTCCGGAGATGCCGAACTCCACGCTGTAAAGGATATCCTTGTACCGCTGATAAAACGCCTCGAGGAAAGACCTGATATGCCTGTCTATGGCTGTGTTCCACACGCTCTCTATCTTGGTCTCCTCTCCGTGCTCCAGGCACACGGCCCCAACGTGCTCCGGGGAAGCCAGATACCAGGCCGGGGTGGCGCAGGAGGGCCCGGCGGCTATGAAGGCCTGCAGCTTGAAGCCCCATTCCCGCATTATGCGGGCCTGATTGTCCCAGTAGCTCCAGTCGTATTCTCCGGGGCTCTTTTCTATGCCGCCCCAGGTGATATAGCTCTGGACCACGTCCACCTTCTGCCGCCTGTAAACGAGAGTTTTTGTATAGGAAAGGTCGTTGCCCAGCACGTATTCAGCGCCGGACGGCGCTTTGAAGGGGTATAGCTGCTTTACGGGCCCCGCTTCTCCCCGGCCAAGGGTCACCGACGCTACGGACACGGGGTTCTTGGGCATAAAGGAATCAAACTGCCAGTTGTTTATCTCCAGCCTGATATCGCAGCCCTCATGCATGGCCCCCCGGGGTTCGAAGCCGGGAACGGGCACCCTTGCTATGCTCCATTTCCCCTTTTCGCAGGTCCAGCCGGCGTTTTTGTAGTCATTTCCCTTTGCGTTATACTGCACCCCCACGCCGCAGACTTCTTCGGAATAGTATTCTATCACGAGACAGGGATCCGCAGGAACGGCGTTTTTGTTTTCAAGGCTGTAATACAAATATCTCTGGGAAGGCTTGTCCGCAAGGGAAACGGCAGTCCTGCCGGCCACCGGGCCCGTGACAAATTCGCCGTCCTCCTCCACGCTGCGGGGGACGAACTCCTGCCCGAAGGCCCGCAACGAAAAGCACAGCGCCAGGATAAGCAAAAGACTAAACCCTTTCATATAAGCTCCAAACACCCGCCCCGGGGCGGTTTTTCATATATAATATACCATAATAACGCTATTCTTTCAACAAAAAACCGGGCCCCGGAGGGCCGAAACGTTTTTTTTCGGCGTTTTGGTGCTATAATTAAAAATGACCCCCCAAGGGGAATATCACAAATAAAGGTGAACGTTTTGAAAGCCAGAGTTTTGCTTTTAATCTTTATTATGTCAGGAGTTTTTACCATGTCTCTTTCTGCGGGGACGGTGACGGCCGTCCTCAACGGTCTTTCCATGACCTTCGACGAAACCACCGGCAGCATCCTTTCCATGGAATACGCCGGCAAGACCATGCTGAAAACCGATGCGGCCAACGCCTCCATAATAGACGTTGCGTACCCGGTACCGGAATTCGAGCCCCTGCGCCTGGCCTCGCGTTTTTCGGAAAACGCTCAGGTGTCGGTGTCCGAAAACAGGGTGGTGGTGAGCTGGGACCGGCTGGGCGCCAGCCGCGCCAAATTCGCCCCGGAGGGCGACGTCAGCGCCGCCGTCATCTTTGAAGCCCTGCCCGACGGCAGGAGCATATCCGCCAGATGCAGGGTGGAAAACAAATCCGAAAAGCCCGTGGAGCAGGTGATATTCCCCGACTTCGCCGGGCTGCAGCCCTTTGAAGGGGACTTCGATACCATACTGAAACATACGGCCGGTTATCTGCGGCCCTTTATAGAGCTCAGAATGGACGAAAACCGCAAGAGCACCCAGTATTGTATGGACGGAGCCAACGGACAGACCCAGATGAGCTTCGGAGGCATGTTCCGCACCGCCCCTCTCCGGTGGCTGGACTACGGCGGCTTCGGCGGCGGCATCTCCATGTTCCCCAAGCTCTGGGGCTGGGACGAACAGATACCGGTGCGGGTGCACCTGGCCAACTCCGAAAAGGAAGCCCGCCTGCTGATGCTCAACACAAAGACCATAGAGCCCGGCGCCCGCTTTGACAGCGCCGAGTGGATCTTCACTCCCCACACCAGCGGCTGGGCAAAGGGCATAGAGGTGTTCCGCGAATTTGCGCAGAAAAAGCATCACCGCAAGTATCCCCTGTCAAAGCACATCGCCGAGGCGGTGGGCATCCGCAGCATCTGGATGGCCACCGGCTGGGGCTACGACGAGATGGATCCCCAGTGGCGTATTAAGGATATGCCCGCCCTGGCAAAGGAATCCGGCGAATACGGACTCTCCGAGATCAACGCCTGGGGCTGGGGCGAAAGCTGGTTCGAGACCCCCATGCGTATCAACAGGCAGGTGGGGACCGAAAAGGAGATGTTCGCCCTGAAGGACTGCTACGAAAAATACGGCTGCTACTTCACGCCCTTCGTCAGCGTGCTGCTGCAGAACCCCGAATCCGCCAAAAAATGGAACGCCACCGGCAATCCGGACAACTGGACCCAGGGGCAGGAGACCATACCCCAGTTCCAGCCCTCCTACAACCACAAGGGCGAAGCCCTTTACGTAGGCCCCGCCAGCGCCGCCTGGAAGGACAGCGTGTATGAAGATATGTCCAAATATATCGACGCGGGCCTGGCCA
>JAGDAG010000235.1 GCA_017959625.1 Abditibacteriota bacterium
GCTCCAGGCATCCCGGCCGGTAAACGTTCCAGAACGCTTCCCGAACAAGATTTTCCGTTTCCCGGTATTCGCCGGGCCGTTCCAAACGAATTATAAAGCCGTTTTTATCCATTGTTTATCCTGCCGAAAACTTCAACGCGAAAGGCCGTAGGCCGCCTCCCAAGGCAGTCTCGGGCGCTCCCGGAAATCATTCTCTGTCGCCCGCAGGGGTGTATCCGTTGTTTTGCCGGGCAGCTTTTATCCTGCCTGATATAAACTCAAGCTCGTCCTTTGTATGGAACCAATGACCGGCGCCTTCAAGGACCGTCCGGCAGGCGTTATGGTTTTCCGCACACGCCAAAAGGGTCTCCAAAGGAACGAGATCGTCTTCGCTGCCGCAGATGATCTCCGTGGGAACGCCCCAGCTTATGGGATGCTCCCGGACATAGCTCAGATATCCCCACGACAGAGTCTCCCCTTCCTCCGGGAAAA
This sequence comes from Abditibacteriota bacterium, assembly GCA_017959625.1. Lineage (GTDB taxonomy): Bacteria > Armatimonadota > UBA5829 > UBA5829 > UBA5829 > RGIG7931. Next base: position 472 of record JAGDAG010000235.1, read on the forward strand.
GCTCGCCTTTTTCCATAAGCTCCCTTTCCGAAACGCCGGCGCGGCGCAGCATGGCAAGGATGACCGCCTCCATATCCACCACCGGCGAAACGAAAAAAGCACTGCAAAGCTTTTTGCCTGCGCCGGAAAGCATGGCAAAATACGCTCCGATGCTTTCGGCAACAAGGACCGCGGAGCCCTCCGGTACGTCCTGCAGGGCCGCGGCTATATCCTCCGCCGCTTCCCGGGGGCCGTTTTCCCTGTAGCGTATACCGGTAACGGACATACCCGGAAAAGCAGACGCAAAACGCCCGGCATCCTCCGGGCGTCCGCCGCGGCCGTGGATATAAAAAACTTTTTCCTCGGACATGGGTCACTCACCGGCTGTTTGAGACGGGCCGCCTTCCGCAAGCCGGAACTTGTTCGGCCCGGCAGAAACCACGGCGCCGGAGCTCTTTGACCATTGAAGGGCGGCAAGCAATACTCCCTCCAGCCTTTTGCCCAGCTTTTTGTAGCCAAGCGCGAGGGACGCTTCCTTGACGACCTCGTCCTTTTCCAGGACATCCTTCTGCCGCAAGGCATAGCATATAGCGTTGCGCAGCTCCTGCTGGCAAATCTCGTCGCTGGCTCTTTCGGCGCTGACTCTTATACCCGCATAAAGGCCGGGCTCCTGGTCGTCGCGCCAGCAATAAACTATCCCCTTCTGTTTTCTGGTTTTTATCTTCGCCGCTCTGAAGCCCTTCTCAAAGGCCTCAAGAGTGTTTTTCCCTTTTATCACGCCGCAGGAGGCAAACACCCGGCGCATCACCGTATCCTTCAGCACGGGGGCTTCGGTATCCACCACCTTTCTGACTCTGGCAGCGATATCGTTCTTGTTTGCCGGGTCGGAAAACTCCGCCGGCCCCATAGATACTTCTTCCAGAACGCAGGTCATATATTCCGTGGGCTCCCCGGGTACGCAGGGCGCCGGCCCGTTTTCGGGAAGGGCTTCGGTTTCATCCGGCTGTTCCGGTATTTCTTCGGCGGCCTCATCGTCCGTTCCGGATATCTCCGGCGCAGGCTCCGGCTCTTCTTCCGATATTTCGGCCGGGCCGGGAACGGCTTCCTCCCCGGCTCCGGGCAAGGGCTCTTCCGGAACCGCAGCTGCCCTTTCTTCCGCGTCGGCATCCGGCTCTGCTCCGGCAGGCTCTGCCGTATCTTCACCGGCGCCGGACGCGTCCTTATCCCGGGAAAACGTCTCTCTTTCGTCCGCTGCTTCATCCTCAGCGATCACCCTGGCTGCCTGCGACCCGATATGAGATATCATTCTCCGGCTTTCCTCTTCTCTGGCAGCCCTCTCTTCTTTTTCCGCTTCTTCCCGGGCCATCTGTTGTTCGTGACGGGTCTTTGCCAGCTCGTTCAGCCTGTCAAGAGTGTCAAGAAGCCGCGCAAGCTCTTTTTCCCGGTTGTCCCACCAGTCTACCGTCCACACCCGGCAAAGCTTCCAGCCCAGATGCTTCAAGACACCGGTCTGGGCGATCTCCCGGTCGCGGGTGTTTTTGGTCCTTCCGTAAACGTCTCCGTCAAGAAGGATACCCATGATATACCGCGAGGGATCGTAGGGATCCGCAACGGCTATATCCACCTGAAAATCCGAATGCCCCACCATCGGCCGGCACCGGAAGCCCCGCGCCTCCACCGCATTTATGATGTTCTGCATTATGCCGGCTTTGGCAAGTCTTTCGCGGATCTCTTCACCGTCCCCCGGCTCCAGCTCTTTTCCTTCGGCAAACCGCAGGAAATCATGAAAGGCCACAACTCCCTCCGGCGAGGATTCCGTGACCCTGATATCCGAGGAATGCATACTGGTAAAGATGATCATGGCTTTTCTGGCGCGGGAAAAAGCGACGTTGAGCCGTTTTTCTCCTCCGGAGTTGTTTATCGGCCCGAAATTATTGGATATCCTTCCTTTGGGATCCGGACCGTAGCCGACGGAAAACAGGATAACGTCTCTTTCATCTCCCTGAACGTTTTCCAGGTTCTTTATAAACAGCGGATCCTCGCCGCCGTTTGCCCAGGCATCCAGCTCCGCATTTTCCCGGTACTGCTCCGTAAGCAGATTCTCTATAAGAGTCTGCTGCTTCTGGTTGAAGGTCACCACGCCCACGGACATGTCCCGGAGCTGCGGATCGTTGAATCTGCGGATGATCTCCGCCACC
>JAGDAG010000236.1 GCA_017959625.1 Abditibacteriota bacterium
ATACCTTCGCTGTGGTGGAGGCGGGAGATTTTCTGCGCCTTGCCGCCGAAAGGGATTTTTACGGCTCCGACGAATATACCGTGGCACTGGAGGACGTAAGAAAGAGGTTTTATTCCTTTCTTGCAGACCTGGACAAGGCCCTTTCGGAGTCCGGCAGGCGGTACAGGGTCTGCGCCGTTTCCCTGGAGCAGGCCGGGCAGCCCAACGCCCTGCTCCCGGTACTCATAGTCGGTTCGGACATAAAGGAGCCCTGCCTCCTGACCTCCCAAAGCACAAAGCGGCCCGGGATCATCGCCTGCGCGGACCTGACCCAGGATATATTCGCCTTTTTCGGCATCAGCTGCCCAACCTCCGGTTTTGCCCCGGAGCCCTGCCCCGGAGATGCGGAAACCCTTTCAAAGCAGGCGAACCAAATGCTTTTGACATATAAAGCCAGGCCCACGGTAGTGGTGATTTTCGTGGTGCTCACGGGGATCTGCGCCATTAGCCTTTTGGTATGCCTGATATTTTACAGAAGGCTTCCCCGCCGGGCCAAAGACCTGTTCAGGGCCCTTACCATAGCGGTGATGCTTGTTCCTCTCGCTATATTCATCTCGCCGGCCCTGAATATTTATTCCCTGCCCAAAACAGGCCTGTTCTATATAGCCTTCGCCCTGGCCGGAAGCCTGCTTTTGCGAAGGCTTTCCGCGGAAAAGCTCATTCTGACCGTCTGCTCCGCCGTCTCGCTCATCATACTTGCCGATACCTTTACCGGTTCCTTTCTCAGCAAACACAGCCTGCTGAGCTACGACCCTATGGTAGGCGCCAGGTTCTACGGCCTGGGCAACGAATACGCCGGGATCCTGATGGCCTGCAGCATGCTGACCATCTATCTGCTCTGGCAGCGTTTTTCCGGCTGCAGGTTCTTTGCCGTTCCTGTGATACTGGCAAGCCTGCTGGTGATAGCCGCCATCGGCATGCCCTCTGCCGGAACAAACTTCGGAGGGATGCTGGCGGCGATACTCGGCTTTGCCTGCGCCTTTGCCCTGTCCCGGTCCCTGAAGCCCGGCGCCAAAACCGTTATCGCGGCGGTGGTGTGCATCCTGCTGCTGATACCGGCAATGATCTTTCTGAACGTCCACGCCCCCCAAAGCCATATAGGCAGGTTTTTCAGCACGGCCCTGCAGGGAGACAGCGCCCTGGTGCTTTCCACAGTGACCCGCAAACTGGCCATGAATATCTCCCTGATGCAGGCTTCCCGCTGGGTATGGGCGCTGATATCCTGCCTGGTGTGCCTCATAGCGATACTGTTCAACCCCCGGGGGCTCTCAAAAAAGCTTTTCGATACCAGAAAAAAGCTGAACGCGGGCTTCTGCGGGCTGATCTTCGGGCTTGCCGTGGGATTTGCGGTGAACGATTCGGGAGTAGTGATGATGGCAACGGGGATAATGTATCTCACCTTCGCCCTGGCCCTCCTGCTGCTGAAGACCGCGGAAGAAGAACAGGCCGGCCCATAGAAAAACGCTGCTTTCTGCCCCGTGAATACTTGTTCACGGGGCGTTTCTTTCTCCCGGCAGGGCAGAAGACCCCAAATACACGCCTCGAGGCGCCATACAAAAAAAACTCCCGCGCAAGGCGGGAGCGTTTTTCTCTCTTTTTAAAGCGAAAGCATTTCGCTGTCCAGAACGATGCTCTGGTCTCTTCTCGGCCCCACGGACACCATGCATATGTCGCAGCCCAGAAGCTCCTTGAGCCGCCGGACGTAGTTCCGGCATTTTTCCGGCAGGTCCTTCCAGGACCTCACGCCGCTGATGTCGCAGTTCCAGCCCGGCAGGGTCTCATACACGGGCTTTGCCTTTGCGAGGGTCTCCGGCTTGGTGGGAAACAGGCCGGTCTTCGTCCCGTCGATATCATAGGCGGTGCATATCTTTATCTCCGGCATGTCCAGCACGTCCAGCAGGCACACGGCCACGGCAGAACAGCCGTTGATACGGCAGGAATAGCGGGCGCACACGGCGTCGAACCAGCCGCAGCGGCGGGGCCTGCCGGTGGTGGTGCCGTATTCGTGTCCGTTTTCCCGGATAACGTCGCCCATTTCATCAAAAAGCTCCGTGGGCATGGGGCCCGCCCCCACTCTGGTAGTATAAGCCTTCACCACGCCTATCACCCTGTCGATGGCAGTAGGGCCCACCCCCGTTCCGCAGGCGGCGCCGCCGGAAACGGAGTGTGAGCTGGTGACAAAGGGATAGGTGCCCTTGTCTATGTCCAGAAGGGCTCCCTGGGCGGCTTCGAACAGCACGCGCCTGCAATCGGCGGACGCATCGTAAAGCATGGCGGCGGTGTCCGCCACGTAAGGCTTCAGGAGCTCGCCGTAGACGAGATACTGCGCCAGTACTTCGTCGTAATCGAAGGGCTCGCCGCCGTAGACCTTGGTGATGATATCGTTTTTCAGGCGGAGCACTTCGCCCAGCTTTACGGGAAGGATCTCCGGATCGATGACGTCGAATATCCTCAGGCCTATCCGGGAAGCCTTGTCCGCATAGCAGGGGCCGATGCCTCTGCCGGTGGTGCCCACCTTGTTGCCTTTCTTGTAGGCCTCCTCAAGGCCGTCCAGCCTTTTGTGCCACGGCATTATGATATGCACGTTGCCGGAGATCTTTATTTTGTCGGCAGTTATGCCCCGCTCCTTCAGCTCCGTGAGCTCCGAAGCAAAGACCTCAAGATCCAGCACAACGCCGTCGGTTATAAGAGCAACGGCGTCGGGATTGAGGACCCCCACCGGGATGGCATGGAACCGATAGGTCTCGTTTCCCACGACTACCGTGTGTCCGGCATTGTTGCCTCCGTTGAAACGCACCACATATTCCGCATCCTGGGACAGAAAGTCCACCACCTTGCCTTTTGCTTCATCTCCCCACTGGAGACCCACCACAACTACGTTTGACATCCAATCTCACTTCCGATCAGTTAAAATATTATTATAGCAAATATATAATAGCATACTTGCATTATTTCGTCAACTTTTTTTGAAGTTTTCATAAACGGCCGCCGTGATACCGCAGCACCCTTTCCCCCTGGCGGCATATACGGCGGCAGAGCCCGGTGATCTTCAGGTTCTCCTGGCCCGCCACGAAGCACCGGAAGGTGTTGTTTATGGGCTTCTTCCACTTGTCCGGGATGGCGTCATAGCCTATCACAGTGCCTATGACGGCGCCCACGGTGGCGGTGTCGCAGTCGGTGTCGGAGCCGCAGTAAAAGGCTGTGATGACGGTATAATCAAAATCGCCTTTGCCCTCCAGCAGGGCCAGGGTTATTATGGCGCACTCGGGATATACCGGGTCGCACATGGAGGGATAATCCTTCTTGACGTCCCGGAGGATCTGCACCCAGGTCCTGCCCTCTTCGTATTCGTCCAGGACCCTTTGGACCATGCAGGCGTATTTGCTCTCCGCAGGTATCTCCAGAAGGGCCCTTTTGATGATCTTTTTCACGTCGCTCTCCACGAAGGCTTCGCTGATCATGGCGGCCACGAACATCTCGCCGTAAACGCCGTCTTCCTTGTGGGCCACCACGCCGTCCCGGCGGGCGTATTCCGCCGCCAGATCGGGCCGGCCGGGGCACACCAGCCCCCATATCTCCCCCTTCATCTGGCCGCCTATGGCGTTGCCCACGGGGTGGTCGCCGGATTCGGGGGGCATGATGCCTTTTCGGAGCCTTTCAAGAGCGATGCCCTCCGCCAGATAGTCGGGCAGTCCGATAGTTATACGCTCCGTCCACAGCCTGCCTATCTGCTCCGAGGTAAGGGAAGGGCCGTATTTCTCCAGCCCCAGCAGGCCGATTATCTGATAGGAGGTGTCGTCGTCGGGGCCGAAGCCCGAGCCGTCCGTATCCATAAAGTCGAAGGCAAAGCCGAAATGGTTGTCCCCCTGCAGCCATTTGGCGTTCATTTTTATGGTAAAGGTATCCCCGGACTTTATGATATCCGTACCGAATTTGGAGAAGTTGTTGGTCTTTATCCAGCTGCGGCCCCCTTCGCCGGGGAAATCCAGGACCCAGGCTTCGAGCCCGGTATCATACCAGCAACTGTTGGTGCCGTTGAAGTCCGTCCGCATCTTTTTGGCAAGAGGCACGGGATGGCTGGTGATGGCTATATCCCTGACGAGTATGGCGCTCCGCTCATTGTATTCCTCCAGGGACATGCCTATGATGGGCGCGGGAAACTGCCCTTTGGGAAAATCCGGCACTTTGACGCTGAAAACGATCTCGTGCCATTCGCCGTCCATAGGCACCTCCGCCCGGGCCAGAAAGCCGGACCAGCTTCTTATCACGTTGCCTATATAGCCCACGTAGCCGTCCACCATGGGATAATTTTTCAGCTGGTCCTGCCACCAGGCGCCTTCCACAGGCATGCCCAGGCCGCCGCCTATGCACTTGCCGTTCCAGCAGCCCAGCACCTTTTGGTAATAGGCGTCCCTGTCAAGGGGGAGCCCCCACACAGCCGCCGCCGGCAGCAACAGTATTAAAGCAATAACAAGCCGTTTCATATAATAAGTTCCTTTCATTTTGCAGGGGTTATCCACACTATCTCGCTGCCCACGGGCTCGGCAATAGCGACCCGGAGCCCCTCACGGAGAAGGCTTTCGCCCCGGGCCCGGAAGGACTGCCCGCGCCTGTCCTCAAAGGCCAGCCGGTATTCCTTTTTGGGGTCGAGGCCCCTCAGGGGAACGGTTTTCTCCTTCCCTTCCTCATTGCCGGGCTTCCACAGCATCACAGCCCCGGTATCCGTGTCAGGATCGAAGTATTCCAGCCCGTCCCAGTGGACGCCGTCCGGCCGGGGCAGTATATGATAGAGGTCGCCGTTCCGGATAAGGGGCCGAAGCCGCCCCGCGTATAATTTCCCCACGTGATAGGGCCAGTAGGCCTTGTCCTCTTCCGTAGTGCCCTTCCAGTTGGAGAGCATGACGCCTCCCGTCAGCTGGCACCTGAGGCCGTAGAGATAATCCGCCGTGCCCGTATAATTCTCGGAACCCCGGGTATAGGTCAGGGCGTTGCAGGGGATCTGCAGCTGCATGGGATGTATGCAGTAGTAGGAATCGTAAAAGGACATGTGCAGGGACATGTAGTCGGCGCTGTCGTCACAGTTGATAACGTTGCATTTGGTCATGGTCCACAGGTCCTTCATGGAGCCCCCGGAAGAGCAGCTTTCGTAACGGAAGCCCGGAAGCTTCGCCCTCAGATAGTCCACCAGCTCCCCGAAGCCCACGGTGGCCCAAAACTGGACGTCGTTGCCTCCGGCAAGGTGCCGGTTCTCCCTGGGGGAGGTGCGGCAGATGGGCTCGAAATCGGAACGCCAGGTAGTGACCCCGGTCTTCCTGAAGAAGTCCAGCAGATATTTTTTGTAGAAGGCCACGCACTCCGTATTGCCCAGGTCGGCGGAACAGCCCATGCCCGTGACGTTCACGTCGGAGAACCATTCCGGATGCCCGTATTTCCCCACGGAGGTGGGCACCCCCGGCCGGTCCAGCTGCGTATCCTTGAGAAGTATATACATGGTGACCCCTACTCCGGCCTTCCGCGCCTTGCCCACGTATTCCGCCAGAGAAGAGCAGCCGTGGTCGGCGAGCACCTTCAGATAGTCGGAATTGCGCATCTCCAGCAGGCCCTCGTGAGTGCGCCATGTGGGCCCCGCCTTCTCGTCGGACCACCAGCCGTAATCCATCTTTATCTGCTCTATGCCGTATTTGGCCACGTCATAGCCCAGCTGCATATCCTGCTGGATAAGGGGCTCCCGGACGTCCGAGAGCATGGCTTTGGGGGCCTTGACCCTGACGAACCACCGCTTGAAGGCGTTGGAGCCGTCGTCCACGTCCCCTTTGTAAACCCCCAGATACACGGGAGGTATGCGCATGCCGCCCCCCTCCGGGAGACGGGTGACCATATTCCCGTCGGCCAGAGCCGCCGAAAGAGCCGCTCCGCCCTTCTCAAGCCCCCTGGCCATAAGGACCGTGTTGGACCACTCGAAGGCCAGATACAGGCCTCTGTCCCCGTAGTCTATATACAGCATGGGGATGTCTCCCCCGGCGTTCCAGTTCTGCTCGGTGTTGGTCCGGGCCGCCGCCTCGGCTCCCGGCGCGAGGCGGGTCTGCCGGATGCCGCTGCCCGGGGTATATACGCCGCTGTAGAGCCTCCAGCCGTAGGCAAAGCCGCTTTCCTTGGCAAAGGCCCAGACCAGGGGCTCCCCGGACTCCCGCACTTCCGCGCGGAAAGCCTCTCCGGCGGCTATGGTCAGGGGCTTCCGGACGGAAAGAAAGCCCTCAAACTGAAAGGGGGCGCCCTTCACCCGGGATCCGGATACCATGAGGGTATAGCCGGCCGCCCCGTCTTCAAAACGCAGGCGCCGGCAGAGGGAGTTCCCGGAAGCGGACACGAATTGCCAGCGGAAGGGCTTTTCTGCTCCGTCCTGCATATATCCCCGGGGCAGGGCCAGGGGGCATGGAGCGCCTATGAGCTCCTTTCCCCCCTTGAGGGACAAAGACGCCAGATACGCGCCTTCCTCCCCCGCCCGCAGCAGCAGCCGGGCTTCGGGAGTTTCCACAGACAGTTCCCGGGCGGCCGTAACGGGAAGGGCCGCCAGAAAGGCAAACAGAATAAAAAGGAGGGTTCGGATCATTTGATGTTCCTTATAAACTCCGCCGTTTTTTCGGCGCAGGCCTTTATGCCCTCGTCGCTGAGATGGGTAAGGTCGTCCCCGCGGATATATCTGTTTATATCGCTGTTGACGACGCTGTAAAGGTCGTTAATGAGCACCCCCTCTTTTTTGAGAAGAGGGACCACGGCTTCGTTATACTCCGCCACCAGCCTGTTGTCGGTGATCTCGCGTTCCTCCCTCACGGGAGTGGTGGTGGCAAAGCATACCACCGGGACAAGGGTCTTCAGAAAGCGGGCTGCCCGGAGTATGTTGCCGGCGTATTCCTCTTTTCCCGAAAGAGGGCCGTCCCCCACGTTGTCGGATATGTCCCAGTTGCCGGCGTTGAAATGCGCTATGCCGCAGGCGGCTATATTCTCCCGCCAGTCCACGAATATGCCCTGCAGAAGATATTTGGAAAACCGGCAGTTGTCCTCCGGCTGCCACACCTCGTAGCCGCAGCCCAGGAGCCGGGCGGTCTCCGGCCCGTAGTTCATGCGTATGGAATCGCCCAAAAGGGCCACTTTTATTATTTTTGACATTATCGGCACCTCGCAAAGGATATCTGCAATAATTATAGCACAAAAGCAGAAGGCAAAAAAGGGCGCCCCGTTGATATTATTTGCGGTATATGCTAAACTGGAAATATCGGAAAAGCGCAAAGCGCCCGGAAACCTCTGTTTCCGGGGCCCGCAGACTTTTATTCCACACGGAGCAAGACATGAAAACCATTCTTTTTGCTGTTTTTGCAGCCCTTCTCGCGGCGGCCTTCTCTTTGCCCGCCCCATGCGCCGACAGCGTGCTGCTGCTGACCCCGGGCGCCGAAGTTTCCTACAAGGCAGCCCTGCGGGAGGCTCTTGCCGCCTCGGGCATGGAGGTGACGGAGGCTGACCTGGATTCCGGCCTTGAGGGGCTGCTTGACCCCGAAAAGCAGGCCCTGACCGTGATCGCCGGGGCGGAGAGCATCTCTGCGGAAGGAGCCGCCCTCACGGACCGCTATCTGAAAAACGGCGGACGCCTGCTCACTCTGGGAGGCCCTGTTTTTGACACGATCCTTTACCCCCTGGAGGGAGACTGGTTCACCCGGGACGAATACCTGAAAATGCTGGCTGCCTCGGTGCCCGCATCAAAGCGGGAGGTGATACTGAACACCTCCGACCCCGGGATACTCAAACGCTATAAACGGGGCACCAACAATCCGGACGACAAGCCGGAATACACTCTGGGGGACTACGGCCTTGAGGGCAGCGCTTCCCAGCTGAGGGGAGTAGTGCCCGACCTCATAAGCTGGGAAAATATGAATTTCCCCGTAAAGCCGGCCATAAAAAAAGCCTCCGCCCTTGCCTTTTCGGCAAAAGGGGACGCAGACACAAGCTTTCTTTACGTGGAGGTCACCGACAACAAATGGTCCCGGTGGTATGCGGGAGTGCAGCTGACGGAGGAATGGAAGCAATACGTGCTTTCGGACGCCGATTTCGTGTGGTGGCATGACAGCGCGGCTTCCGAAGCCGCCCACCCGGATCTGGGCGACCTTATGCAGCTCACCGTAGGCTTTGCCCAGACCGGAGCGCCTATACCCTCGGGTCGCCACACCTTCTGCATCTCCGACGTGGAGCTTCTTGACACGCAGACGGCAGACGGCAGCCTTCCGGATATCTTTATCGACACGGTTTACCCCCGGGATCAGGTGTTTCGGGTGAAAAATGCCGGCAGCCTGAAGGTGTGGGGCAACCAGATATTTGTAAAAGAGCGCCGCTACACGCTGCCCCGGGAGCTGTTTTCGTGCAGCCCCCGCCGGCAGGGCACCGGCATAAACAAAAGCCGCAGGGCAAGGTTCATTCCTCTCATAGAGGTGCTGGACGGGACCGGCTATCACTCGGGCTACGCAGCCTGGATGAACGTGTTTGCCCCGGGCGAAAACGGCAAAACGGGCATAGCGGGATGCTTTTCCGCCCAAACGGAGGATTTTTATGACGAAAACGGCATAGCCGCCGTGGCGGAAGCCGCCAAAGCCATGCTGAGCCCGGCCCTGCTTGCCGAGGGCGGCACCGACGAATATATTTATCCGAAAAAGACCGCCAAGGCCATAGAATTCGGAGGTTCCTTTTACGCCCTTGAGGAATGCCCCGACGAGATCACGGTAAAAACCACTCTCCTGAGCGGAGACCGCCCGGTGGCTGTAACGGAGCAGAAAAAGCCGGCCGGCACGGGGCCCGGCTCTGTTTCGGTGTCGGAAAAATACGTTCTGAAGGGAACGTATCCGGACAGAGCTGTCACCGAGCTTTTCAGGGGCGGCGCGCTGGCGGACCGCATCGAGCAGGACAGGCTGGTGTTCATGGAACCCAAGGAAAAGCAATACCGCAAATTTATTACCGCGCAGGACGGAGTGTTCATGCAGGACGGAAACATAGTGAACTTTTTCGGCGTGAACTACATGCCGTCCTCCGGGATAGCGGAGCCGGACAACAATCTGTTTGAGCACTACGTTTCCCGCGCCGCATACGATCCCGACGTGATAGCCATGGATCTTCAGAGGATAATGGACATAGGCATGAACGCGGTATCGGTGTTCATCCACGCCGGGGCGATGGATTCCAACAATATGCTGGACCTTGTTGACCAGTGCGCAGATCTGGGGATATACGTGGATCTCTCTTTGCGTTCCGGAGGCGACCTGTTTTACGCCGACAGAGCGCAGGTGAAAAACGTGATCGACCGGCTGCAGCTGCGGGAGCTGGACAATATCATCGCCTACGACACGGTGTGGGAACCCCGCATAGGGCACTACTCTGACAACAATTATATAGGCCGCAAGGGCTGGGACGGCGACTGGGAACGCTGGATAACGGAGCAGTACGGCTCAATAGCCCGGGCGGAAACGCTGTGGGGGACGCCGGTCCCCAGAGACGAAAACGGCAGTGTCATCGGAGTTTCCGACGAGATGCTGCGGGACTATTCGGACAAATACGTCAAAATGGTGTCTGCCTACCGCCGCTTTATAGACGATCACGTGGCAAGGCTGTTTCTGGACACCTACTCCTACTGGCGGGAGCAGGACCCCAACCATCTGATAAGCTTCCGTATGAGCATGTCGGGAAGCGCCCACGACAAGAGCGGCATAAAGCCCGACGATTTCTGCTACGATTTTCAGAGCCTGGCTCCGGCAGTGTCGTTTATGGCGCCCGAGGGCTACGCCCTGCAGAACAACGACAGCGACAGCATGCTGCAGGCGGGCTTTGCCAACGCCTACGCCATGTTCGCCAAGCCGGACGCCCCGGTAGTATGGAAGGAGCTGGGCAGGCATATGTGGTCGGGCTCCAACTTCAACGTGAAGCCGGTCTTTCAGGAAGAGCAGCGGGACTACTACGCAAAAACCCTTGAAAAGATGTTCCGCGCCTACACCTCGGGCGTGTACTGCTGGTTCTTTCCCGGGGGGCACAGGCTGGGCGAAAACTCGGACTACGGCATAATAGACCCCGACGGCTCGGACAGGCTGTGCACGGCGGTTTTGAGAAAATACGCCCCCATGTTCATAAACCAGGACTTTATGCCCGCTCTGGAGAAGGTGTTCACCATAGACAGAGACGCCTCGGCAAGAGGGATCCACGGCATTTTTGAAGACCTGCTGCCAAAGCTGCGGGAAGCAGACGAAAACGGGGAATCCTACGGCTTCAAGACAAAGGCGGCGGCCCTGCCCGGGCTCATCAAATTCGCCGACGATCTCACCGAAGAGACCCTCAGCGGAGTCCCGGGGCCGGATCAGCCTCTGAAATACCTGAACGCCATCGTTAAATCGGTGAAAAAGGTACGCCGCGGCGCCCGAACCATGCTGCAGGCCACTGTGATAAACACCGGCCACAGCGACTGGCGGGCCAACACCGTGAAGCTGAGGCTGGGCAGCGCAGTTGTCCCCATTAAGGAGGACGTTTTCTACATGAGGGAAGCCACGGTGGAGCTGCCCTGGACAAAGGGCGTTCTGAGGGCGGAGATAAACGGCAT
>JAGDAG010000237.1 GCA_017959625.1 Abditibacteriota bacterium
CGGCGCAAGGGTCCTTGCGCCGGAGATCTCGGATTCGGCGATCGCCGGAGTAAGAGTGTTCGGGGGCGTCATGCCTGCCGACAGTGTGATAATAGCTACCGGCGGCCTTTCGTATCCGGGCACCGGCTCCACGGGCGACGGCTACGGTTTTGCAAGAGCGGCCGGCCATACCGTGACTCCTTTGGGCCCTTCGCTGTGCGGCATGATAACCGACGAAAAGTGGCCGGCCGCCCTCAGCGGCCTGAGCCTGAAAAACGTGAAGTGCACCCTTGCCCGCCCCGGCGGAAAGGCCCTTGCCTCCGAAACGGGGGAAATGCTTTTTACCCACAAAGGGGTCTCCGGCCCCATCATCCTGACTCTGTCGAAAACGGCAGCCGAAGCCGGAGGGCCCCTGGTCCTTGTCATAGACCTCAAGCCGTATATCCCTGCGGAAGAGCTGGAAAACAGCTTCAGGCAGGCTTTTTGCGGAAAAGGGCTTTTGAAGGGCTACATGGAAAAACGCCTTCCCAAAGCAATGGTCCCGGCGCTGCCCGTCATAAAGGAGGCATGCGGCCTTCCCCTCTCCGGCATCACCGCAAAACAGCGCAAACAGCTGGTGTCCGCCAGGAAGAACGGGAACCTGAGCAAAAAAAGCCTGTGCCCCATAGAGGAAGCCATCATCACAAAGGGCGGGGTCTCTACGGCGGAGGTGGACCCGAAGACCATGGCCTCCCGTATCGTCAGAGGGCTGTATTTCTGCGGCGAGATACTCGATATAGACGCCGTGACCGGAGGTTACAATCTTCAGGCAGCCTTCAGTACGGGATACGTTGCCGGCATAAACGCCGCCCTCAGCAAAGAGGAAGAGAAACGGTAAAGCGGCTGCCCTCCCCGGGCCTGCTTTTGACCTCTATGCTGCCGTTCATGGCCTCCGCAAGGGTCTTTACGAGAAACAGGCCTATGCCCCTTCCGTCTGTGTGAAGCCCCGAATCCAGCCGCTTCCCCAGAGAAAAGATCCTTTCCAGATCGTCTTCGGCTATCCCGCAACCTCTGTCCTCCACACGAAGGATCCCCCGGTCCCCTTCCCTTCCGGCGGAAAGTATTATTTCGCTGCCGCTGCGGGAATACTTGGCACTGTTGGCGAGAAGATTCAAAGCGATCTCCATGGTCTTGTCCCTGTCGGCCGTTACCATCGCGGGCCCTTCGGCGCGGAGGACGTATCCATAGCCGGGATAAGCGAGCTTCTGAACGGCCAGGGCCCCTTTGCACAATTCGGCAAGATCGAACCGGGACAGGTTCACCCTGACGGGCTTCCCGCCGGTTATCCTGGCCATGCTCCTGATCTCTTCGGTAAGCCGCAAAAGGCGTCCGGATTCCTGCCTGATGACCTCTATCGCCCCGGCGACATCCTCGGGCGGCGAGCCGGGATCGGCGGCTATATCGGCGTATCCCGATATTGCGGTAAGGGGGCCCGCCATCTCGTGCAGCACCCAGTCCAGCACGGAATCATGCTCGGCTCTGGGAGCCTTTCTTTTATCGTTCATTTTTCCCTCCCGCGGCAAAAGCGTAAAACGCTTCGTATTTTTTCAGCATGGCGCCAACGGAAAAGCCGGCAGCCTTTTTTGCGGCCTCTGCGCCCATTTTTTCTCTGAGCTCCCTGTTTTCAAGGAGCCGCAGGACAGCCGCTGCAAAAGCGTTTTTGTCGTTTTCCGTCAAAAGGCCCGTTACGTTCTCATCTATGTTTTCCGGCACTCCGCCGGCCCGGACCGCGACTACCGGAAGCCCCGCGGCCTGCGCCTCGCACACGGCAAGCCCCTGGGTCTCCGTAACGGAAGGAAAAACAAAAACGTCTCCGCAGCCCAGATAATCGTAGATCCTGTTTTTCTGCACCATGCCGGTAAAGACTATCCTGCGGGAAAAAGGCGATGCGGCTGCCGATCTTTTCAGCGTCTCGAGGTAAGGGCCGCCGCCGGTGATCAGCAAAAAAAGCTCCGGACGCCCCTCGGCCGCCAGCCGGAAGGCGTCCATGAGCATATCCAGATTTTTTTCTTTTGCCACCCGGCTCATATACACCAGCACCTCCGCGCCGGCGGGTATGCCGAGCGTTTCCCTGAGGCGGGCGGAAGGCGCTTCGCGGGGCAGGTCTATCCCGGTAGGGATCACTTTTAAAGCTTTTTTTACTCCGTAACCTTCAAGCTCCCGTTTCATCATTTCCGAAGGCACGGCAACGGCGTCGCAGGAATCGTAAAACCGGGCCATATATTTTTTGACGGCGGCGGAACAGATCCTCCGGGGCAAAAACGGCACGTAGTGCACGTATTCGGGATAAAGGGTGTGGGATACGCTCACAAAGGGGATGCCGCGCCGGCGCGCCGCGCGTCTTGCCGCAACGCCGTAAACGAAGGGTATCTGAACGTGGACTATATCCGGCGCAAGGCTGCCGATTATACCGTCCGCTTCGCGGAAACAGGACGGAGAGGGAATGGGATAATCCTTTGCAAAGCCGGAAACAAAGGACGAAGTGCGCACGACTCCTTCTTCCTTTCCGGCGGCTTTATGGCGGGGAGCCACCACGGTGACCTTATGCCCCAGCCTGCGGAGCCCTTCGGAAAGGATCCCGGTGGAGGCGCTCACCCCGTTGATCACGGGAAAACAGCTTTCCGAAAAAATCACGATATTCATAACAACTCCCGGCCGCGGCGGCACTTGAAAATAGGTATCATTTTTATTATAATTAAAAGCAGACCCGTTGTCAACAAATCGGCATATCGTACCGGAAGGAAACCAATGGAACAAACACCCGCAGAAAGAGCGCGCAGCCTGAGAACGCTCATCGAAAAAGCAAACAAAGAATACTATCTTGACGATGCTCCCTCGCTTTCGGACAGCGAATACGACAAACTCATGCGGGAGCTTGCAGACCTGGAAAAATCTTATCCGGAGCTTATAACGCCGTCCTCACCCACACAGAGAGTGGGCGCCGCCCCCCGGACGGGCTTCGGCCAGGTGACCCATCTCACCCCTATGCTGAGCCTCTCCAACATTTTTTCCAAAGAAGAATTCCTGGCCTTCGACAAGGGGCTCAGAAAGATACTTGCCTCCGACAGCCCCATAGAGTATATATGCGAGCTCAAATTCGACGGCCTGGCCGTATCGGTCACCTTCCGCGACGGGCTGCTTGAGAAAGCGGGCACCAGAGGCGACGGCGCCACGGGCGAAGACATCACCGCCAATATACGCACGGTGCGGAGCGTCCCCCTGGAATGCAGGGCCGAAGACTTTCCTCCCCTTATCGAGATAAGAGGCGAGGTGATACTCACCCATTCGGAGTTTGCACGGATCAACGCGAAACGCGAAGAGACCGGCGAACAGACCTTTGCAAACTGCCGCAACGCCGCGGCCGGTTCCCTGAGGCAGCTGGACCCCAAAGTCACGGCGGGGCGCCGCCTGATAATGTTCTGCTACGGCGCCGGCGGCGGGCCCGTTTTTGCAAGCCAGAGCGAGACTCTGGAACGCTTTGCGGCCTGGGGCTTCAACGTCAACCCCGACTATAAGGTCTGCCGCAGCGTGGACGAGGTGCTGGACTATATCGACTATATAGAAGAACGCAAAAAAACGCTGCCCTACGACTGCGACGGCATGGTCATCAAGGTCAACAGCACCGCCCTGCAGAACGAGATCGGCTTTGTGGCGCGGAGCCCCAAATGGGCCACGGCATACAAATTTCCGGGCCTGCAGGCCGAGACCACGGTGGAAGACATAGAACTGCAGGTGGGCAGGACGGGCGCCATCACTCCCGTGGCGGTGCTTTCTCCCACGGCTCTTTCCGGAGTGGTGATATCCCGGGCGACCCTGCACAATCAGAGCGAGATAGACAGAAAGGACATACGCATCGGCGACACGGTGATCATCCAGAGAGCCGGAGAAGTGATCCCCGAGGTCGTTCAGGTGGTAAAATCAAAAAGAGGGCTCCTTTCAACGCCCTTCAGGATGCCCGACGTCTGCCCGGTGTGCGGAGGAAAAGCCGAAAGAGACGTTTTGTGCTTTAAGGACGGAGAGCCGGTGGAGGGAGCGGTGCTCAGGTGCAACAACGCCCTTTGCCCCGCCCAGCAGAAGGAAGCCATAGTGCATTTTGCTTCAAAAGGAGCCATGGATATAGACGGCATGGGCCCCTCGGTGATAGAGAGGCTCCTGCAAAAAGATCTTATCAGGGATCCTTCCGATATATACAGGCTCACCGCATCGCAGCTGGAAGGCCTTGATAAAATGGGCAAAAAATCGGCGGAAAACCTGATAAACGCCATAGAAGCCTCAAAGGACATCCCCCTCGAAAAATTCATTTACGCCCTGGGGATACGCCACACGGGGGAAAAGACGGCGGCCGTCCTTGCCGGATATTTCGGTTCCCTGGACGCACTCCGGGCGGCGGGACCGGAGGAGCTGGTGAACGTGCCGGATATCGGCGAAGCGGTGGCGGCAAGCATATACGGATTCTTCCGCAACCAAACAAGAGTCGAGCTCACAGAACGGCTGCTTGCCGCAGGCGTCGTCCCCCGGGGGCCGGAAAAACAGCAGACCGCCGGAGAATGTGCCGGAAAGACCGTGGTCTTCACGGGAACGCTTTCGCGTTTCACCCGCCAGGAAGCGGAAGCCCTTGTGAGGAGCGCGGGAGGAAAGGCTTCGTCTTCCGTAAGCAAAAACACCTATATGGTGGTAGCCGGCCCGGGAGCGGGCAGCAAGCTCGAAAAAGCCGAAGCCCTGGGCGTCCGGATAGTCTCCGAGGATGAATTTGTCGCCCTTATCCGTCAGCCCGGGCCTTCTTCACAGTAACCTGTTCGGCAAAGGCGTCCTTATACTCGGCCCTGGGATTTGCGATCTCAGCGCTTCTCAGGTTGCGGC
>JAGDAG010000238.1 GCA_017959625.1 Abditibacteriota bacterium
ATCGGACATCCAGCCCCTGCTGAACCAGGGGGTCCGCCGGGAGGACGTGGCGGGGAGCATTTTTTACGCAGTGGTGAACCAGACCATAGCGGGGCTGGCCCAGAGCCGCGAGATAAAAGGGAACGTGCTTTATCTGGGAGGGCCCCTCACCTTTTACCCCTATCTCAGGGAGGCCTTCGACAAGACTCTCGGCCTGAAGGGGACGTGCCCCGCAAATTCCCTTTATTACGCCGCTTTGGGCGCCGCCTTTTCACCCGCGGCAAAGCCGGTATTCCCCGGGGAGCTGGCCAAAAAATACACCGCTCCGGACGCCGGCTGGCCCCACTGCCCTCCTCTTTTTGCCAACCGGGAAGAATACGAGGCCTTTAAAAAACGGCATGAAGCCGATTCCGCCGGCATAGCCTTTGCCGACGGGCCCGAAGGAGAGATGTTTCTGGGGATAGACGCCGGCTCCACCACCGTGAAGGCGGTGCTGTGCGACAGCCGGGGCAGGCTTTTCTTCCCCATGTATATGCAGGGGGGAGGCGACCCCGTGGGGCACGTGCGGGAATACCTTTCGCGGCTTTACCGGGAATACCCCGGCATACGCATCGGGGGCTCTGCCGTCACCGGTTACGGAGAACAGATAATACAGAACGCCTTTGCCGCGGACATGGGGGTGGTGGAGACCATAGCCCATTTCACCGCCGCTTCCCGTTTCTGTCCGGAAGTGGATTTTATCATAGACATCGGCGGGCAGGACATAAAATGCTTCCATATCCGGCAGGGAGGCGTGGACAGCATCTTCCTAAACGAAGCCTGCTCTTCGGGTTGCGGTTCCTTTCTGCAGACCTTTGCGGCAGTTCTGGGCTTTTCGCCGGAGGAATTTGCCCGCAAGGCCCTTTTTGCCGACAGGCCCGTGGATCTGGGCAGCCGCTGCACGGTGTTCATGAACAGCTCGGTGAAGCAGGCCCAAAAGGACGGAGCCTCCCTGGAGAACATATCCGCGGGGCTTGCCATAAGCGTGGTGAAGAACGCCCTCTACAAAGTGATCCGCTGCGCCGACCCCTCCAGGCTGGGGCAGCATATAGTGGTGCAGGGCGGCACCTTTCTGAACGACGCCGTTCTGAGGGCCTTTGAGCAGGAGACCGGAAAAGAGGTGCTCCGCCCCTCCGTGTCCGGGCTCATGGGAGCCTACGGGGCGGCGCTTTACGCCATGGCCCACCGCCCCGAAAAAAGCTCTCTGTGCGGCCCGGAGGAGCTGGAACGCTTTGAGCACAAGGTGTCCTCCGCCGTGTGCGGCGGCTGCTCCAACCATTGCCGCCTTACGGTGAACGCCTTTTCCGGCGGCCGGCGGTTCATTGCCGGCAACCGGTGCGAAAAACCCCTCAGGCTGCAAAGCGCGCAAAAGCCTCTGGACCTTTACGAATACAAATATTCCCTGCTGGAAGAGTATCAGAAGGGGGAGGTGGTCCCGGACAGGATAAACGTGGGGCTTCCCATGGGGCTCAATATGTATGAGCTGCTGCCCTTCTGGCACACTCTCTTCCGAGAGCTGGGCTTCAATCCCGTGGTCAGCGGAAGGTCGGATTACGGGCTGTATATCAGCGGCCAGCACACCATACCCTCGGACACAGTGTGCTATCCCGCAAAGCTGCTCCACGGGCACATGGAAAGGCTCATCGCCATGAAGCCGGAGATCATTTTTTATCCGGGGATGAGCTACAACGTGGAGGAGAACAGGGGAGACAACCATTACAACTGTCCCGTGGTGGCCTATTATCCCCGGCTCATAGAAGCCAACGTGAAGATACCCCCGGAGATCCGCTATATAGACAGGTTCATCGGGCTGGCGGACAGAAAGGGCTTTGCCCCAAGGTTCGTCCGCCTCATGAAGGAGGAGGGCTTCGCCCTTTCTGCGGGGGCGGTGAAAAAGGCGGCGGCGGCCGCCTTCCGGGAATACGACGGCTTTATGCAAAAGGTGAAGGACAAGGCCGCGGAATTCCTGAAGGAAGCGGAAAAGGACAAAAGGCCCGTCATAGTGCTGGCGGGAAGGCCCTATCACGTGGATCCTGAGATAAACCACGGCATCAACACCCTTATCTGCCAGCTGGGAGGCGCGGTGCTCACAGAGGATTCCGTGGCCGACCTGGCGGAGCCTGTGGATACCACGGTGCTGAACCAGTGGACCTATCACGCCCGCCTCTACACCGCCGCGGAATGGGCGGCCCGGCAGAGCGAAAGGATAAACCTGGTGCAGCTGGTGAGCTTCGGCTGCGGCGTGGACGCCGTCACCGGAGACGAGGTGCGGGCCATCCTGGAAAGCAGAGGCAGGCTTTATACCCAGATAAAGATCGATGAGATAACCAATCTCGGCGCGGTGAAGATACGCCTCCGCAGCCTGTTTGCCGTGGCCCGGGACAAGCTGGCGAAATAGCGGCTTTCGACACGCCCGCCCCGGCTCCCGCCGGAGCGGGCTTTCTTTACATAGCCGGGGCGAAGTAGTATAATATAATATGGTGACAATCTGTTGCCGGAGGAGATCCTATGGGAAAAATCATCATAGACAAGGAGCGCTGCAAGGGCTGCGGCCTGTGCGCGCACTTTTGCCCCAAGAAGTGTATCGTTATAGCAGACGAGATCAATCAGAAGGGATACAAGCCTGCGGCCTTTGACAAGGAGGACGCCTGTATAGGCTGCGCCATCTGCGCTACCATGTGTCCCGACGTATGTATAGAGGTGTATAAATGAAAAAGCTGATGAAAGGCAATTCCGCCCTGTGCTACGGAGCCATAGCGGCGGGCTGCGACGCCTTTTTCGGGTATCCCATTACACCCCAGAACGAAGTGCCCGAGTATATGTCCTGGATGATGCCCGAAAAGGGCAGAGTCTTCGTTCAGGCGGAGTCCGAGGTGGCCGCCATCAATATGGTTTACGGCGCCGCTGCTTCGGGCATGAGGGCCATGACCAGTTCTTCTTCCCCCGGCGTATCCCTGAAGCAGGAAGGGCTCAGCTACATAGCCGCTGCGGAGCTGCCCGCAGTGGTGTGCAACGTTCAGCGGGCGGGCCCCGGCCTGGGAGGCATCCTGGCGGGACAGGGCGATTATTTTCAGGCTGTAAAGGGCGGAGGCCACGGCGACTACAAGCTGATCACCCTGGCCCCCTGGTCGGTGCAGGAGTGCTACGACTTCATGGCCCTGGCCTTTGATTTGGCGGACAAATACCGCAATCCCGTGTGCATGCTGCTGGACGGCGTGGTGGGCCAGATGCAGGAAGCCATAGATCTGCACCCGGTGGAAGTGAACCGCCCCGCCAAGCCCTGGGCCGCCGACGGCGCCCCCAAGGACGAAAAGGCGGTGGTCAACAGCCTGTGGGTGGATCCGGATATCCTGGAAGACCTCAACCGCCGGATACAGGCCAAATACAGGGCCTGCGCCGAAAAGGAGACCCGTTATACGGAATACTGCATTGAGGACTGCGAGCTGGCGCTGGTGGCCTACGGCACCTCCGCCCGCGTTGCCAAGACCGTGGTGGACAACGCCCGGAAGCAGGGCCTCAGGATCGGTATGTTCCGTCCCGTGACCCTGTTCCCCTTCCCCTACGCCAGGCTGGCGGAGCTGGCGGAGGCGGGCAAGCGGTTCCTGGTGGTGGAAATGAGCTGCGGCCAGATGGCGGAAGACGTGATGCTGGCAGCCTGCGGCAGGACCAGCGTGGATTTTTACGGCAGAACGGGCGGATTTGTGATGACGCCGGATGAGGTGCTGGACAAGGCAAAGCAGGTCATGGCGTCGCCGGCAGACCCCTGTCAAAGGAGCTGGGAACTGTAATGGAAAAAGTATTTTCGAGGACCAAGGGCCTCAAGGACAAAGAGTTTTCGTATTGCGGCGGCTGCCTCCATTCGGTGGTCCACCGTCTGGTGGCGGAGAACCTGGAGGAGATGGGGCTGCTCTCAAGCGCCATAGGCGTTTGCCCGGTAGGCTGCGCCGTGTTCATGTATGACTTTATCAACTGCGACATGATAGAAGCCGCTCACGGCCGGGCCCCCGCAGTGGCTACCGGCGTAAAGCGCACCCATCCCGGCAATCTGGTATTCACCTATCAGGGGGACGGCGACCTGGCCAGCAGAGGCATGGCGGAGATAGTGCACGCAGCAAACCGCGGCGAGAACTTTACAGTGATATTCATCAACAACGGCATCTACGGCATGACCGGCGGCCAGATGGCCCCCACCACCCTGGTGGGGCAGAAGGCTACCACCTGCCAGGCGGGCCGGGATCCGAAGATGCACGGGATGCCTATACACATGGCGGAGATGCTGGCAACTCTGGACCTGCCCTGCTATATAGAACGGGTGTCTCCCATAGACCCCGCCGGAGTGCGCAAGACCAAGGCCGCCATCAAAAAGGCCTTTACCAAGCAGCTGGAGGGCAAAGGCTTTTCCTTTGTGGAAGTGCTTTCCAACTGCCCTACCCAGTGGGGCATGACGCCGGTGGACTCGCTGACGTGGGTCAAGGAACACGTTATGGAGGTTTATCCTCTGGGCGTTAAGAAGGAGCGGTAATCATGTATGCTGAAGCTATTTTTGCGGGAATGGGCGGACAAGGCTCTCTTTTGGCTGCCCAGATACTGGCTCACGCGGGAGTCTACGAAAACAGGAACGTGGTGTGGTATCCCGCCTACGGCCCCGAGACCAGAGGGGGGACCGCGGCCTGCACCCTGATCATTTCCGACGAACAGATAGGCGCTCCCATCGCCTCCCATCCGGAGATACTGGTGGCCTTCAACCAGAGGATGCTGGACGCCTATATAGACAAGGTGAAGCCCGGCGGCATCGTTATCTATAACAGCGATCTGGCCGCCGCTCCCCAAAGAAAGGACGTTAAGGCCTACGCCGTTCCCGCCAACACCATCGCTATGGAAGCGGGCAACATGCGCAGCCAGAATATGGCCATGGTAGGCGCCTATACCCGGGTGACCGGCATCGTGGACGCTTCTTCGGTGAAGTGGGCCATGGAGAACCATTTCCCCGAAAAAGCCAAAAAGGCGATCCCGGTGAATATGGAAGCCCTGCGCAAGGGCTACGACGCCGCGGGGTAAAAACCGGCACTTAAAGGCAGACCTTTCCGGTCTGCCTTTTTTTGCCGCCGGCGGCAGGGCGGCGCTTTGGGCCGGCAGTTTTTTGTTTTTGTTTTATGCTATAATATATGTAGAACAAAAGGACTTTCACAAATGTTTCACAAACGCAAAAGGCCGGAAAAGCTTCCGCCGGACCCCAACCGGCCGAAGACACGGCTGGACTACGATTTCAATGACGACAGGCACCTCCGCCGCTCCTTTGACAGCGAGCTTGCGAAGGGCGCTTTTATGTTTTTGAAGCCCTACAGGCTGAAGTTCCTTCTGGCTGTCGTTTTGTGGATAATCTGTTCCGCCCTCAACCTTGCCCAGCCCTGGCTCTCCAAGCTGCTCATCGACGAAGGCATCATCAAGATGAACGTCCGGGTGCTGGGGCTCCTGTGCGCCGCCATCCTGGGGGTGCATCTTTTGAGCTGGCTCATGTCCTACTGCCAGTCCCTGGCCTTCACTTCCCTGGGCGAAAGCGTGGCCAACAGCATGCGCATCACTCTTTTCAGCCATATCCAGAAACAGTCCCTGGGGTTCTTCAAGCAGTATCCCGCGGGGAGTTTTATCAGCCGCATCATGGGGGACGTGGGCGCCATAAGGCGTATGATAACCGGGGGCGCCGTCCACGTCATCGTGGATTCGGGCACCGCTATGGTGGTGTTTTTTATCATGTGGCGCATAAACCGGGTGCTCACTCTCTGGCTTTTGCTGGTGGTGCCCATGATAGTGGCCGCCACCGTTTTGCTGCGGAAATACGTGCGGGGCGTGAACCGTGAGGCCCGCCGCAAAAACGCCGCCCTTATAGCCAACCTTTCCGAGAGCGTTGCCGGGGTGCGGGTGATAAAAAGCTTCGGCCGCGAAAAGGCCAGCCTGCTGGGCTTCCGGCGCGCGGGGCGCGACCTCTTCCGCACGCAGATGCGGGCGCTGGTCATCGGCAGCTCCTACGGCGTGGTGGTGGAACTCATCCAGCTTTTCGGCATGATGCTGGTGCTGATCATCGGCGCGCGGGAGATAAGCCAGGGGCGCCTTACCCTGGGGGGCTTTATGGCTTTCCTGGGCTATATAGGCCGCTTTTTCGACCCCATCCGCAAAGTGAGCAATTATTTCAACACCATACAGGTGGCCATGGCCGGCGCCGAAAGGATCTTCGGCATACTGAATTACGAGCCGGAGATACAGGACGCCCCGGGCGCCCTGCCCGCGGAAGACCTGAAGGGGGACGTGGCCCTCAGAAACGTGGTATTCGGCTACGAAAAAGATCAGGAAGTCATAAAAGACGTGTCCCTTGAGGTGAAGGCCGGGCAGACCGTGGCTCTGGTGGGTTCCACCGGCGCCGGCAAAACCACCCTCATCAACCTGCTTTCCCGGCAATACGACGTGGGCGGCGGCTCCATAGAGCTGGACGGCCGCGATATCAGGAGCATCACCCTGGATTCGCTGCGGCGCAGCATGGGCGTGGTGCTGCAGGACCCGTTTCTCTTTCCCGGCTCCATAATGGAGAACATACGCTACGGCAGGCTGGACGCCTCCGACGCAGAGGTGGTGGAGGCTGCCCGGTTCGTGGGCGCCCACGAATTCATTTCCGCACTGCCCAAGGGCTACGATACCGACGTCCGCGAAGGCGCCAGCCGCCTTTCCACCGGCCAGAAACAGCTGATCTCCTTTGCCAGGGCCCTTATAGCCGATCCCGCCATACTGGTGCTGGACGAAGCCACCAGCAGCGTGGACACCAAAACGGAAAAGCTCATACAGTTCGGCCTTTCCAGGCTTTTCGCCAACCGCACCTGCTTTGTGGTGGCCCACCGGCTTTCCACCATCGCCTCCGCCGATCTGATATGCGTGGTGGAGGGCGGACGCATAGTTGAACGGGGGAGCCACAAAGAGCTGATGGCCCTGGAAAACGGCCGCTACCGGGAGCTTTACAGCATACAGTTCGAAAAGCTGAGAAAAAGCGGGGTTTTTTCCGCCGGGGACTGAGAAAAAAAGCGTAAAAAAAGAGCAAAAAACCCTGTTTTGGGGTATATATTAACGCTTGCGATTTGGTATAATAGTTAAAGCAGAAAAACAAACCCTTTGAAACGCGGGGGAAACAATGAGAACCATATCCAGAATATTTTCGTTTGCAAAAAAATACTGGCTGCTTTTTGCCGCATCTCTTTTGTGCATGGGGCTTCTTGTGGCGATCAATATCTATTGGCCCAGCATCCAGCAGAGGGTCATCGACGACTGCCTCACGGATCTGGCTTCAAGCCCCACCCCCGATATCATAAAGGCCAACCTGAAGGAGCTGCAGAATTTTGCCATACTCCTTATAGGCGTTTTTCTGTTCAAGGCCTTTTGCCAGTTTATGCAGAACTACACCATCGAGATGGTGAGCCAGCTCAGCGTTTACGATATCCGCAACAAGCTTTTCGACCACATACAAAGGCTTTCCTTCACTTATCACGACGACGCCGAGGCAGGGCAGCTCATCAGCCGTTCCACGGAGGACGTGGAGGCTTTGCGGCAGCTCTTCGGCCCGGGAGTCGTGAACATAGTGGTGAACTGCGGTATGGCCATGGCCATACTTGTGAAATGCATCACCATGGACTGGCTGCTCACCCTGCTGGGGCTCAGCATAATGCCCATCCTCGGGGTGGTGGTTTTCAGATATTCCCATATAATACGCCCCATGTACGTCAAGATACAGAATCAGGTGGGCGATATGACCAGCGCCATCACCCAGAACATCATGGGCATAAGGGTCATCAAGGCCTTCGTGCGGGAAGACGACCAGATCAAAAAATTCAACAAGCTGGCCTGGGGGCTTTACGACAGGGTCCTTGCTTCCACCAAGGTGAGCGCTTTCTACGGCCCCTTCATGGACTTTCTGGCTGTTCTGGCCACCATCCTCGTTTTGTGGGTGGGCGGCCTCCACGTCATCCACGGCAAGCTCACCATAGGGGGGCTCATAGCCTTCAACACCTATCTGGGAATGCTCATAGGCCCCGTCCGCATGATGCCCTTCATGGTGGCGGTGATACAGAACGCCATCGCTTCCGCCGACCGTATCTTTGAGGTGCTCATGGCCCATCCGGAAAGGCTGCTGGACGGCAAGACTCCCATGAAGCGCTGCCGCGGCGAAGTGGAATTCAAAAACGTCACTCTCACCTATCACGACGGCACCGTGGCCCTGAAGGATATAAACCTGAAGGTGGAGGCGGGGCAGATGATAGGCATAATCGGCCCCACGGGCTGCGGCAAGACCAGCCTTATAAATATGATACCCCGCTTTTACGACGCAAGCAAGGGGCAGGTGCTCATAGACGGGCAGGACGTGAAAAGCTACGTTATAGACACTCTCCGCAGGCATATCGGCATAGTGAGCCAGGAGACCTTTCTCTTTGCCGACACCATATACGCCAACCTGTCTTACCCCCGCAGCATGATGCCCATAGAAACGGTGGTGGAAGCGGCCAAGGCCGCCAATATCCACGAGCACATCATGAGCCTGCCCGAAAAATACAACACCATGCTGGGCGAAAGGGGAGTGAACCTCTCCGGGGGGCAGAAACAGAGGATGGCCATCGCCAGAGCGCTGCTGATGGATCCCGCCATACTGATACTCGACGATTCCACCTCGGCGGTGGACACGCACACGGAGGCGCTGATACAGGAAGCCATCAACAATGCCGCCAAGTCGCGCACTACCTTTATGATAGCCCAGCGGGTCTCCGCCATCACAGGCTGCGACAAAATAATAGTCATCGACAAGGGCCGCATAGTGGAACAGGGGACCCACCGGGAGCTTCTGGAGAAAGAAGGCCTTTACCACAGGATCTACAACTCCCAGCTTCTGGAAGACAGCCAGAAGGAAAACTTTGTGGAATAGGGGGAAACCGATGCCGGAAGAGGAAAAGAAACAAACCCAAAAAGAAGTTTACGACGCTCCCAAAACCAGAAGAGACATCCCCTTCGAGGACGATAATCTCTTCAACAAGATGTTCGACGCCGACCTGGTGAAGAAGGCCTTCGCCTTCGGTATCCCTTACAGGAAAACCTTTTTCGGAGCGCTGGCTATGCTCATCTGCCTGGCGGCGGGCAACCTGCTTTCTCCGTGGTTCACGAAGCTCATCATCGACGAAGGCATCACCTCCGGAAGCCTGAAGCTGGGGCCCTTCGTTATCGGCGACGGCTCCGTCCACGGGAAATTCCTGGTGGTCACGGTGGTCTGCGCCATGTTTCTCGGGGTGTGGATAGTGAGGTGGATCATCAACTACTGGTATTCGGTGATCCTCACGAGCCTTGCCCAGCGGGTCATCAACGACATACGCCTCACCCTGTTTTCCCATATCCAGTATATGAGCCTCACCTTTTTCGGCAAGATGACCGGGGGAAGGCTCATTTCCAGGATAATGGGCGACGTGGGCGCTATCAACAACCTGATAGTCAACGGCTCCATACAGCTTATCATGGATATCCTTACGGCAGTAGTGGTTTTTGTCATCATGTGGAACATGAACCACACCCTGACCCTTTGGCTCCTCACCATGCTTCCCCTGGTGAGCCTGACCACCACTCTGCTCAGGAACGCCGCCCGGTCCAGCTACAGAGACGTGCGCCGCAAGAACGCCGCCGCCACCGCGGTGATAAGCGAGAACGTCAGCGGCGTGAAGGTGATCAAAAGCTTTGCCCGGGAAAAAAGCAACCTGCTGAACTACAAGCGCGCCAACAGGGACCTGCGGCGCTCCATCATGCACTCCGTGGTGGTGTCCTCCATATTCGGATCCTCGGTGGAATTCCTCACCGTTATCGGCCTGGCTATGGTTTTCATCATCGGCGGAAGGCAGATAGCCCAGCATCAGCTCACCGTGGGGGAATTCGTGGCGTTTCTGGGCTATATCAACCATTTCTTCACGCCCATCAAGAACCTGGGTATCTTTTACAACACCCTTCAGGCCGCCATGGCCGGGTGCGAAAGGATATTCAACATCCTGAATACCGAGCCGGAGATCAAAGACAAGCCCGGCGCGCGCCCGCTTGAAAACGTGAAGGGAGAGGTGGAATACAAAAACGTGGTGTTCGGCTACGATCCCAAGATCACCATAATCGACAACGTTTCCTTCAGAGTGGAGCAGGGGAAGACAGCCGCTTTCGTGGGTTCCACCGGCGCCGGCAAAAGCACCATAATAAATCTGCTGGCCAGGCAGTACGAAATCAATTCCGGCAGCATCACCATCGACGGCAACGATATACGCGACGTCACTCTGGATTCACTGCGTTCCAATATGGGCGTGGTGCTTCAGGACAGCTTTCTGTTCCCCGGCACCATAATGGAGAATATCCGCTACGGCAGGCTGGACGCCACCGACGAAGAATGCAGGCAGGCCGCCCGCACCGTGGGAGCGGAGGAATTCATTCTGGAAATGCCCAAAGGCTACAAGACGGACGTGAAGGAAGGCGCCAGCCGCCTTTCCACCGGACAGAAGCAGCTGATATCCTTTGCCAGGGCCCTTATAGCCGATCCCAGGATACTGGTGCTGGACGAAGCCACCAGCAGCGTGGACACACAGACGGAAAAGCTTATTCAGAACGCCCTGAGGGAGCTGTTCAAAAACCGCACCAGCTTTGTGGTGGCCCACCGCCTTTCCACCATAGCGGAAGCCGACTGCATATACGTTCTGGAACACGGCAGGATAATAGAATACGGCAGCCACAGCGAACTCATGAGCCTGGAAAACGGCAAATACAGAGAGCTGTATCAGATACAGTTTGAAAAAATGGAAAAGGCGGGTATCCTTTGAACCCGCCCCGGCAGGAGAGGAACTTCCTCTCCTGCTTTTTTTTGCCGG
>JAGDAG010000239.1 GCA_017959625.1 Abditibacteriota bacterium
CCGCCGAGATGACCGCGTGAGGATGCGCGTTGTCCTATGCGCTCCTTGATCGGCACCCCCGTTTTCCTTGCGCCGTCATTCTGACGGCTTATAAGGAAGACGGAAAACGGTTAACCCGTAGATCCCACTGCCGCCTTCGCCTCGGCGCTTTGCGCCGATCGTATGGCGAAGTCGGCGGGATGACGCGGAGCGCTGCGAAGCGTTTCCGCCGAGATGACCGCAACAGACAAGGCCACCGGCGGGATGACCGGAGCGCGGGCCGGCGGAAAGATTTATCTCTCGCCTTGGGTGTAGCACCACATCTTGCAGCTTTCGATGTCCGGATAAAGCGCGGTGGCGCTGCCGCCTTTGCCGTTCCACCACAGGAGATACTTTCTGCTTCCGGGTTTTCTGCAGTCAAACACCTCGTAAGTGTTTTTCCCCAGATTCTTTTGTATATCGGTTTTGGAAAGGCGTATCTGCCAGTATTCCTCCCGGCCGTCGTCAAAGTAGTGCTTCACGATATTGTCTGTCAGTATCTCTATCTTCGGGAGGGGCCGGTCGCTGTCCTTCTTTTTGCCGTCGCCGCGGCCGACTTCGGCGTAATCGCGGTAAAACTCCGTTACCGCCCGGCCGTCGTTCTCCCTGACGTAATACGCCCCGTAAGGCGTGGCAACCAGGATCCTGCCATCGGCAAGGACCTTGGCGTCGATGCGGCTGTAATCCTCTCCTTCCCGCGTCAGTATTTTGAACCAGACGATCCTGCCCTTGTACCGTATCACAGCCAGCCGGTCGGAATAAAAGGAAAAGCCTCTTTCCTTGCCGGCGGTAAACCTGCCCGTATCATACAGGGCGTAACTGAAGTCTTTGTTGATATCCTTATAGTCCACCCTGCGGAATTCTTTCAGGGCCGATCCCGGGTCCTTTTCTATGACGTCGGTCACAGGATCCTCGGTGAAACGGTAAGAAAGCCCCACGGAAGCCAGACCGTTGAACTGCGACTGGTTCAGCTCGATAAACACCGCGTCCTCGATCCTTTCCCTGAAGCAGTTTACGTCGGTTGCGTAAGGCTGTTCCGTGTAGAGGCCCCTCATGCTTATGGGAAACCGCCGTACCATCACGTTGCCGGAAAGCCGGGTGTTTTTATAATATAACACCCGGGCCTGCAGGTCCTTTACCTTGCCGGGCTCCGATCCCGTGGTATTCAGGCCAAGGGACTTCACCCATTCCTCCGCCGCGGTCCGGGCCGGGTGGGAGGGGAAGCGTTTTCCCTTGAGCCAGACCGCGTCTTTGCCCAGGGGGAGCAGGTCCTCCAGGGCCTTGTCGATGCCGCTGCTGCCCGAGGTGCAGAAGGGTACCACCGTCTTACCCTTAAGGTCAACGGATTCCAGAAAGGTAAACAGTATCTTCGGCGCCGTGCCGTACCATATGGGAAAGCCCAGAAAAATCACCTGATAGTCGCCGGACATGGTGAATTCTTTATCCATCTCCGGCCTTGCGGAGGGGTCTTTGAATTCCTCCGAAGACCTGCAGCCCGGAGTCATGTAGTCCAGATCCTCTTTCGAATAATATCGTTCCGGCACGATCTCCCAGATATCGGCGCCGGCGGCGCTTGCAATATAGTCCGCCACGGTTTTGGTGTTGCCCGTGACGGAAAAATACACCACCACGGCTTTTAAAGGAGCGGAGCCGGCCGGCGTCTCCGGCGATGCGCTATTCCGCGATGCGCTGTCCTGCGCCGCATAATGGCAGCCGGAGGCAAACAGGACCGCCGCAAGAACGGCGGCAATGATAAGGATGTGTTTTTTCATAGTGATCCCTCGCAGTGTTGTTGTTATAGATCAACGATCGGTATTTTTCGGTTGGATGCCCCACGGCGTCAGTAAAGCGCCGTCTTGCCGGCTGCCATGCCCACCGGCGTCACCTCGGCGGAAAAGCGCCATAGCGCTCCGCGTCATCTCGGCGCGAACGGCAATACGACGAATGCGTAAGCATTCAGGCCGGCAGCGGCAAGAGATCCCCGGAGGGGCCCATTTGCTTTTTCATTGCTCCCGTTTTAGGGAGTAAGCAAATGGGAGGACCCGGACCTTTCACGCTGAAACAACATAGCAACATCAGCTCTTAAAATGCGTGTATTCGATTGGTATCCCCAGCTTCCCGAAATCCCAGTCTTCAGACATATCTTTCATCTCAGGATTGAGTTCTCTGATAAGCCGTGTCTTGCTTTTCCGACTGTACTTCTTCAGGCTTTTCTCGAAACGGATCGCCTCTTTTATATCGGTGATCTCCCTGTAATACACAAGTTTCGTAACATGGTAGTCTTTTGAAAAACCTTCTATGACACCGCTTTTGTGCTCGTACATTCGGCGGAAAAGATCATTTGTCACTCCGGTATAGAACACTGAATTGATCTTGTTGGCTAATATATACACATACATGTTTTTTTGATCCGGTTTTACTTATGTCCGGGTCCTCCCGCCGGCCCTCTCCGTCTCCGACGGAGCAATGAACGGGCCGGAGGGCCCCTCCGGGGATCTCTTGCCGGAAAATGCCTGAAATGCGATGCATTTCAATGGTATACATTTTCCGCCGAGATGACACGCTGTGGCGCATTGGCGCCGGAAAGGCGCTATCGCGGCTCCAGGGTCACGGGCCTGCCCTTTTTGAAGGCCACCCGTCCGAAGCCGTCCACTTCGGTCTCGCAGTCGGTATCGGAGACTATGACGGCCTTTTTCAGGCTGCCCTTTTCCCAGTCTATGGACACGGTGAAGCCTCCCCTTGCCCTGAGGCCCGATACGCTTCCCGACTGCCATTCCCCGGGCAGGGCCGGCAACAGCTCTATTTTCCCGGCGTGGCTCTGCAAAAGCATTTCCGCTATGCCGGCCGCCGCGCCGAAGTTGCCGTCTATCTGGAAGGGAGGGTGGTTGTCGAACATATTGGGCAGCACCGAATTGGTGAGCAGGGCTTTCACGTTGTCCAGGGCCTCGTCTCCCTGGTGGAGCCTGGCCCGCATATTGATGATCCAGGCTCTGCTCCAGCCCGTGTGCCCTCCCCCGTTGGCCAGCCGCCGCTCCAGGGTGACTGCCGCCGCTTCTGCCAGCCGGGGCGTCCCGGCGACGGTTAGCTGGGTGCCGGGTCTCAGGGCGAACAGGTGTGAGATGTGCCTGTGCCCCGGGTCTGTCTCCCGGTATTCCTCTTTCCACTCCATTATCTGCCCGTACTGCCCGGTCTTTATGGGAGGCAGCTTGTCCACGGCGGCCCTGATGCGCCGGGTGATCTCATTTTCCTTTCCCAAAGCGTCCGCCGCCTTGATGCAGTCCAGAAAGAGCTCCCGGGTTATCTGGCTGTCCATGGAAGCGCCCTTGCAGATGGCGCCCTTTTCGTCCCCCAGAAAATATTCGTTCTCGGGAGAAAGAGAGGGCGAGATCACCAGATATCCGTCGTCTTCTATCTCGTAGTTCAGAAGGAACTCCGCCGCCTCCAGCATGGTGTCAAAATTATCCCGCAGAAAGCCCTTGTCCAAAGTAAAGGCGTAGTGCTCCCATATATGCAGCGAGAGCCAAGCCGCCCCCATGGCCCAGTAGGTGGAGCTGGGCCAGATGTCCTGAGGCGCCGTATCCCCCCAGATATCCGTGTTGTGGTGGGCGGCAAAGCCTTTGACGCCGTACATCTTCATGGCGGTATAACGGCCGTTTTCCCTCATGCGCCCTATGTGGTCTATGAGGGGCAGATGGCATTCGGACAGGGCGCATACTTCCGCCGGCCAGTAGTTCATCTCCAGATTGATATTGATGGTATATCTGCTGCCCCAGGCGGGGAGCCAGTCCACGTTCCAGATGCCCTGCAGATTGGCGGGCAGGGAACCGGGGCGGCTGCCGGCGATGAGGAGATAACGCCCGAAATTGAATAGCAGCTCCGCCAGTTTGTTGTCCCGGGGGTCCTCCCTGAAGCGTTCCAGCCGCTCCGGCGTGGGGAGCGATGCCGCAGGAGAACCGTCCTCCGGCAGGGTCAGCCGCACTCTGTCATAAAGAGCCTTGTAGTCCCGGGTATGGCGGGCAAGAAGCCTGCTGTGGCCCAAAAGAGCCGCCTTTTTCAACGCGGAAAGGGCTGCCTTTTTGGGGTCCTTTTCGTAAAAGGTGGTCTCCGCCGCCAGTATCAGGGTGGCGCTGTCGGCGTTCTGCACCGCAATCTCCCCTTCCCCGGCTGTGACGGTCCCTCCGCCGCACATCACCATGACTCCGGCGAACAGCTCCACGGAGCCTTCTTCGCCGCACCGGGAAGCCACGGTGAGGGTGTTGCCGTTTTCAACGCCGCTTGTATCGTTGGCAGACTGAAAGGCGGGTTCCCCGCTGGGGTTTTCCCGTTTCAGCCGCGCCCGGAAGGAAAGGCTCCCGGGCTTGTCCGCGGTGAGCCTGACGGCCATGACTCCGTCGGGATAACTGCAGAAATATTCCCTTTGATACCGGACGCCTCCGGATGTAAAGGACACCCGGGCCACAGCGTCGGAGATATCCAGCTGCCGGCGGTAGTCCGCCACGGGCTGCTCCCCGCCTTCAAAAAGGATACGGAGGACCCCCAGGGGCTCGTAGTGGGTCTGGCTGTCGGGAGTGCCGCAAAGGGCTTTGGAGCAGAGGTCGTTGGCCTCTTTAAGCCTCCCCTCGTCTATAAGCCGGCGGATCTCCGGCAGGCTCTTGAGGGCCAGGGCGTTGTTGCGGTCGGTTTTGGGCCCGTGATACACGCTGTCCTGATTGAGGGCTATGACGTCCTCCCGAATGTCGCCGTAGATCATGCCCCCCAGCCTTCCGTTGCCTATGGGCAGGGCCTCGTTGAAGCTTTCCGCCGGAGCGGTAAAATAAATGACGTCACTGCTTTTCAAAGCCGTATCTCCGTTGTTATTGTTTTTTGTCCCGGCGTATGCAAGGCTGCCGGACAGGACCACCGCCGCGAGGACGGCCAAGAGTTTCAGCATATCCGTTCTCCGTATAAAGGCTGAACAGCCTTTTTTACGCTCTGCCGCCGCAAAGCGTTTTATGCGTTAAGGTAATTATATATCAAAAAACGGGTAAAGTCAATAATGGGGGTTTATGGGGAGCAGAGTTCCGCGGCGTCACCTCGGCGCGGACGGATGAGGGTGGCCGTTTAAGGCGCGCGCTCCGGTCATCCCGCCGACTTCGCAATACGAACGGCGCAAAGCGCCGAGGCGAAGGAGGCAGAGTGCAACGCGCCTTGTACGGCCCCCCCATTTGCCTTCGGCAAACGGTGCCCCCGAGGATCCCTCTGTCGCCAATGCTCATCCGCATTGGCGACGGGATGACGGCGCTCTTTATAGCGTTTGCGCCGGGATGACACGGACACATAGCAATATCCGCCCACGGCCTTTTGTACGGCCCTTCCACCAGCCGCCTCCCGCAAGCGGGAGTAAGGAACACGGCTGGCGGACCCTCC
>JAGDAG010000240.1 GCA_017959625.1 Abditibacteriota bacterium
CGCCCGCGCGGGAGAGGCTTTTGAGATGAACGCGGCCTGCGGCGGCGCCAAAACCGTGGATCTCCGCCTGGACGACGCCGGCGACGGCATCAGCTGCGACCAGTTCGACTGGTGCGAAGCCCGGTTCCTTATGGAGGACGGCAGCGTGGTTTACGCCGACGAGATAGTGTCCCAAAGCAGGTTCCGCCACAGGTATCCCTTCTCCTTTGAATACGGGGGAGTATCCTCCGACCTGCTGCTCCCGGAGTGGCGCCTCACCGAGACGGAAAAAACCGTTTCCTCTTCCGAAACCGAAAAGGCCTTCGTGTGGCGGGAGCCGGACGGCCCTCTGCAGGTGACGGCAATAGTAAAGATATACAAAGACGCCCCCGCTCTGGACTGGACCGTTTATTTCGAGAACGCCGGCGAGACGGACACAAAGATAATAACCAGAGTGAACGCCATGGCGCTGGAGCTTTTTGCGGGCAAAAACCACCCGGACGCTCCCGCGGCGCCCTTTGAACACGACCCGTCGGAAGAAGCCGCAGGCGTGGAAGTCTTTTCCCTCCACGGCTCCGACCCCGGCCACACGGCAGACGTGTTCAAAGAATTCATCGTGATGCCGAAGTATCTGAAGGACGGGCAGAGCATAAACATGCATAACACCCTGAACATATGGCCCACCTGGGGAGAATACGCCCCCTACTGGGCGGTGAAGACTTCGGGCGGCGGCGCCGTGTGCGGCCTGGGCTGGACCGGCAACTGGAGCTGCAGCCTGCGCCGGACGGGAGATTCGGTGAAGATCGACGCGGGGTTCCCCGCCGAAAAATTCCACGCGTATCTGAAGCCGGGAGAAAAGGTAAGGAGCCCCAGAGCCATGGCGGCCCTCTATACCGGCGGAGACCTGCAGCAGGGCTTCAACGCCTGGCGCAGGGCCATGCTGAGGCACGTGAGCCCCCGGAAGGACGGGCAGCCCGCCATGATCCCCCTGGCGGCCTCCCTTTCGGTGCTGGAGGCCATGAACGCCACGGCGGAGACCGACGAAAAATACATAAAGGCCATCTCAGGACTGGGGCTGGAGACCTGCTGGATGGACGCCTGGTACACAAAGGACAAATGGCCCGCGGGCATAGGCAACTACCACGAGCCCATAGAGGACATGGTGGACAAGGAACGCTACCCCGGCGGCCTGGAGCCTTTGGTGTCGCTGGCGGAAAAGGACGGCATGGACATCCTGATGTGGTTCGGCCCCGAGACCGTGCAGAAAAACACCTTTATGGTCAACGAGCATCCGGAATACGTGATGCAGAGCGAAAAAGACCCGGTGCATTCCCTGGCCGTGGGCGAAAAGGACGCCCGGGAATATATGCTGAAGCTGATGAACGCGGCCATAGAAAAATATCACATAAAGGTGTTCCGCACCGATTCGGGCATCAGCGAAGAGAACCTCAACGGCTTTTACAAAGAGGACGACAGGCCGGACAGGCGGGGCATAGCCGAAAACAAATACTGCGAGGGGCTTTACGCCTTCTGGGACGGCATGCTGGCGGCAAACCCCGGGCTGGTGATAGACAACTGCTGCGCCGGCGGCTCCCGGCTGGACCTGGAGATGATGAGCCGCACCATATCCATGTGGCGCACCGACGTGAGCTGCGGGCTCTACACGGCAGGCAACCGTTCGGCGTATATGAACCAGATCATCACCTCGGGGATGAATTACTTCATACCCTGGTCCACCTCGGGCTGCCAGGGAGACGAGCCCTACCAGCTGCGCAGCGCCTACAACACCGGGCTTTCCTTTGCCGAACCCGCCTTCCTTTCCGAAGATTTCGACAGGGAAACGGTAAAAAAGGCCCTGCAGGAATTCAAACGGCTGCGGAAATACCACCTATACAATTATGATCTGCTGTTCGGCGGCGACCTGACGGACAAGTGCTGGTGCGCCTGGCAGTATTCCGCCGAAGACAAGTCGGAGGGCTACGCCGTGGCGTTCCGCAGATCGGAAGCGGTTTACGCCGGCCTGACCCTCTACCTCAGGGACATAGACCCGGACAAAAACTACCGGGTGAGGACCTACCGGACCTTTGACATTGACGAAGAGAAAACCATGTCCGGCAAAGAGCTGCAGCGCTATACGGCCATAATCGAAGACCGCCCGGGCAGCCTGCTGATAGAATACGAAGCGGTGAAATAAATAGACAAAAAAAACGCCGGGCCCTCACGGACCCGGCTTTCTTTTTTTGCGGAAACGCTGACAAAAGCGCCGTCATCTCGGCAGCCCCGCGTGTCATCTCTGCGCAAACGGCAATACGACGAATGCGTAAGCATTCAGGCCGTTTGCGCTTTGAGATCTACGGAGGGTCCGCCAGCCGTGTTCCTTGCTCCGGCTATGCCGGAGGCGGCTGGTGGAAGGGGCC
>JAGDAG010000241.1 GCA_017959625.1 Abditibacteriota bacterium
CCTTTTCGTAAGGCCCGATATGGATATGATCGATCTCTTTATCGGCTGCGAGGGCATCCTGGCGCTGATAACCGGCATGACAGTAAGGCTTATCGAGCAGCCGGAGATCTGCGGGGCCATCATGTTCCTCCGGTCCGAGGAGGCAGCCTTCCGGCTTGTGGATACCCTCCGGCGGCGGCAGGATATGAATACAGTGGCCCTGGAATATTTTGACGGCCGGTCTCTGGACCTGCTGGAATATATGAAAAGGGAAAAGGGGGTCTTCGAAAAGGTGAAGCCCGTCCCCGAAGGCGCGCGCTGCGCGGTCTATGCGGAGCTCCACGTAAAGAGCGACGCAGAGCTGGACGCCCTTCTGGAGATAACGGAGGAATTCGGCATAAGCGAGGAGGATATGCTCTGCGGCTTTGACGCCGGGTCGGTGGCGCCTCTCAAGACCTTCAGGCACGCCGTTCCGGAAGCCGTGAACATGCTTGTGGCAGAGAAAAAGCGTTCCGATCCCTCCATCACGAAGCTGGGGACCGATAT
The DNA here is from genome assembly GCA_017959625.1 of Abditibacteriota bacterium. Taxonomy (GTDB): domain Bacteria; phylum Armatimonadota; class UBA5829; order UBA5829; family UBA5829; genus RGIG7931. The sequence goes on from JAGDAG010000241.1 coordinate 526, forward strand.
GTCCGTCCCCGACAGGTACCTCGCCGAGACCGTGGCGATGTACCGGTCCGATCTGGAGGCGTCGGGGCTCCGCTGCGTGATATTCGGCCATATAGGCAACAACCACCTGCACGTGAATATAATTCCCGAAAACAGTGATGAGTACCTGCGGGGCAAGGAGTTGTATAAGGGCTGGGCCCGCCGCATATCCGCCCTGGGAGGCTCCGTTTCCGCCGAACACGGCATAGGAAAGCTGAAGAAGGACTTCCTGGCCCTTATGTATTCGCCGGAGGAGCTGGAGGGCATGAGATATCTGAAACGCTGTTTCGATCCCGAAAATATATTAAGCAAAGGAAATATGATATGAGATCTGCAAAACTTACCGCTATCAGGACCGTAGAGATCTTTGACGAGCCTATGCCGGAGATCCGCGGTGACAAGGACGTTCTTATCAAGGTGAAGGCCGTGGGCATCTGCGGCTCCGACGTGCATTATTATACCGACGGCATGATAGGGAGCCAGGTGGTAAAGTTCCCCTTTACCGTAGGGCACGAGGGCGCCGGCATAGTCGAGGCCACAGGCAGCGCCGTGACCCGGGTGAAGCCCGGCGACAGGATAGCCATTGAACCCGCTATGCCCTGTTTCGGCTGCGACCAGTGCCTCGCCGGCCGGTTCAACACCTGCCGCAAGCTGAAATTTTTGGGCTGTCCCGGCCAGGCGGAGGGCTGCCTTTCCGAATATATAGTGATGCCGGAAACCAGCTGTTTTCCTATTCCGGATTCCATGAATTATGAAGAAGCGTCCATATCCGAGCCTCTGGCTATAGGTTATTACGCCGTGAAGCGTTCCATACCCATGAAAGGCAAAAAGATAGCCATCCTGGGCGCCGGGCCCGTAGGCCTGTGCGTGCTTCTCTCCGCTCTGGAATTCGGAGCAGCGGAGATATACGTTACCGACAGGCTGGATTACAGGCTGGAAATGGCCATGGCCATGGGGGCTGCGTGGGCCGCAAATCCCGATAAGGCCGATATAGTAAAGGGCATATACGGGGCCTGTCCCGAAGGCATAGACTGCGTGTTCGAGTGCTGCGGACAGCAAAGCGCCATGGATCAGGCGGTGGATCTCCTGAAGCCCGGCGGCAGGATGATGCTCATAGGCATTCCCGCCACCTCGGAAAGGGTGAGCTTTAAGATAGATCTCATAAGGCGCAAGGAACTGGATATCCGCAACGTGCGGCGCCAGAACGAATGCTGCCGGTCCGCCCTGGACTTTATCGCTTCGGGCAAGATCAACGTGAACCTTATGGTCACCCACAGGTTCGGCCTCGAAGATACCGGCAAAGCCATGGAGACGGTGGCCGGTTATTCCGACGGCGTTGTAAAGGCAATGATAGATTTTGATTGACAGGAGAACAGTATGAAGCTCATAGAAAAATATTCCGCCGAGACAGATCTCTTCATAAAGGTTTGCCACCGGCTGGCCGAAAGAAACTTTGTTACCTCCGCGGGGGGCAACGCCGCCTGGCGCCTTGAAGACGACGTGGTCCTCATAACCCCTACCAAGACCTGGAAGGGGGACGTCTGCAGGGACAACGTCATATTCATCGATATGAAGGGCGATACCGTGGAGGGAACGGCAAAGCCCACCGGCGAAAAGCCCATGTATCTCAGGTTCTTCCACGACAGGCCGGATATCAAAAGCGTGATACACTGCCATCCTCCCTGCGCCTGCGCCTGCGCCGTCATAAAGGAACGGGAGCTTCTGATGCTGCCCTTCTATCCCGAGACCGTGACCGAGGTGGGGCCCATCCCCACGGTGCCTTACGGCGAGCCTCTCACCAAAAAGCTGGCGGATAATTTTGCTCCGTATCTGCCCTATTACAACAGCTTTATCATGGAAAAGCACGGGCTGGTGACCATGTCCCGGGGAGATATTTACTGCACCATGCAGACCATCGAGCTGGCGGAAGCGTCCATAGACTCGGTGCTGAAGGCCAAGGCCGCCGGCACCCTGAACCCCATCAACGACGAGGAACTCCGGGACCTGAGCAACGTGATGAGCACCAGGGACCTGCCTCTCTACGGGGCCCCCGGCGCCAACAGGACCCTCGTTGAGTGCTACAAGCGCAGGATATAGTATGCCAAAATACAAAATGAAAAAGATCACCATCATAAAAAAGGATACGGAAAAAACCGCCCGGGACAAAAACGGGGCGGTGGACTATATGCCGATGGGATTGAGCGAATACAGAAAAACAGCGCGATTGCGAAAGAAAACGGGTGTTGCAAAAACAGATGAGAATAACTGAGATCACCGAAGCCCGGCGGGACACGTTCAACAATTTCGTGGCGTGGTTCCCCTGGGGCGACCTGCTGCAGTCCTGGGAATGGGGCGAACTGAAGGCCAAAAGCGGCTGGCAGCCCATAAGGCTTCTGGCGGAGGACGACTCCGGCGAGGTCTGCGCCGCCGCTTCCATACTGAAAAAGCCCCTGCCGGTTTTTAAACACAAGTGTATCTTTTATATCCCCAGGGGCTTCGTAATGGATACCATCGACAGGGATGCCGTCCTGGAATTTACCGCGGGCATCAAAAAGCTGGCCCGGAAGCACGGGGCCATACTGGTGAAGATCGACCCGCCCATAGAGATCAGCGACAGCGTCAGCCTGGCAAATCTGCAGGCGGCGGGGTTCCGGGAGGTGGTCTCCGACGGCTTCGGCGGCACCCAGCCCAAATGCGTCATGCAGCTGATGCTGACGGACAAAAACAACAAAGAGCGCTCTCTGGAGGACATATTCGGCTCCTTCAAGGAAAAATGGCGCTACAACATCCGGCTGGCCGAACGCAGAGGCGTGAAGGCAAAGACCGAATGCACAAAGGATGACCTCCCGGTATTTTACGAACTTTTGAAGGAGACCTGCGAAAGGGACGGCTTTCTGGTGCGGGGCTACGAGTATTTCAGCAATATGTGGGATCTTCTGTATCCCAAGGGGTATCTGAAAATGTTCCTCACGTATTACGAGGATACTCCCGTCTCCGGTTCCCTGTGCTATCTGTGGGGCGACAAGGCCATGTACACCTACGGCGCGTCCTCCAATCAGTTCAGAAAGCATATGCCCAACCATCTCATGCAGTGGGAAATGATCAAATGGGCCCACGAAAGCAACTGCCGCATTTACGATTTCCGCGGCGTGAGCCCCAAAAAGGAAGGGGAAGACAAACTCAGCGGCCTCAACAGGTTCAAGGAAGGCTTCTCGCCGGAGTTCGTAGAGTATATAGGCGAATACGACCTGGTGGTGGACGGCTTCTTCTACGGTCTGTGGGTCAAGCTCCTGCCCCGGGCCAGACAGCTTATGAAAAAAGCGGCCGTATCCAAATGAACGACATCTGGGTAGAGGTCAGCAGAGAAGGCCTCCGGCACAACTATTCCGTGATCCGGGGCCTCCTTGCCCCCGAAACAAAGCTTTGCTGCGTGGTGAAATCCAACGGCTACGGACACGGCATAAAGGAAGCCGGCCGCATTTTTTCGGAAGCCGGCTGCGATTATCTGGCAGTCACCCATATTTACGAAGCGGAGCTTTTGCGGGACGCCGGGATCAACAAAAACGTCCTTGTTTTCATGAACCCCTCCAAAGAAAACATCCCCCGGGCCCTGGACCTTGGGCTGGAGATTACCGTATCGAATATCCGCGATGCGGAAAACATCGACGCCGCCGCTCGCTGCAAAGGCGTCACGGCGCCGGTACACGTCAAGGTGGATACCGGCATGGGGCGCCTGGGAGTCAGGCCCGGCGTGGTGACGGAGCTGTTCGGACGCATGTCAGGCATGAAAAATATCAGGGTGGCGGGCATATACACCCACTTTGCCCGTTCGGGAGAGCTGGATATCAAGTTCACCCGGCAGCAGTTCGGCAAGTTTCAGAACGCCCTTACGGACCTGAAAAGAAACGGCTATTCCTACGGCATGGCCCATTGCTGCAATTCCGGGGCCGCCCTCAGGTTCCCGGACATGCATCTGGATATGGTCAGGGTGGGGACGAGCCTTTACGGGCAGTTCCCCTCGATATATGCGAAAAAAGACGATATAGAACTGCAGAACACCTGGAAGCTTTGCTGCAGGGTATGCGAGATCAAGGAGCTACGGCCCGGGGACACAGTGGGCTACGGAAGCGAATTCGTAGCCAGAAAGCCCATGACCTGCGCCGTGATCTCGGCTGGCTTCGGAGACGGTTTCACCATGATCCCCGAGTCGCTGATCTACAGGATGGAGCCCCTGAGGTATTTCGTAAAAAAATATTTCCGCAAAAGATACGTCAGGATAAAGGATATGCAGGCGGATATCCTGGGAAAGGTGGCTATGCAGATGACCATAGTCGATATCACCGCTATCAAAGACAAGGTAAATATAGACGACCGGGTGGAACTGGCCTGTATGCGCATACCGGTGGATTATTATATCCCCAGGGTGATCGTCTGAAGGATATGCCGATGAAAAACAAAAACGGACTGGTGGTGGTCATATCCGGGCCTTCGGGCGTGGGCAAGGGAAGCGTTTCCTCGCTCCTCAGGAAGGAGCTTCCGGATATCGAGGAATGCATAACCTGTACCACGAGAAAGCCCAGGGAAGGGGAAAAAGACGGAAAAGACTATTTTTTCCTGACCCGGGAGGAATTTGAAGCAAGAAGAAAGAACGGCTTCTTTCTTGAATCCGCCCTCGTCCACGGGAACTTATACGGAACTCCCCGGGACGAAGTGGAGTCCCTTATAAAAAAGGGAAAGCTCGTTCTTCTGGAAATAGACGTCCAGGGCGGGATAAACGTAAAACGGTCGGGCGTAAACGCGCTCGGCGTTTTCCTTATGCCTCCGGAACCGGCCCTGGAATATCTTGAAAAGCGCCTTGAGAAGAGGGGGACGGAAACTCCCGGGGAGATCAGGACCAGGACAAAGAACGCTCTTGGGGAGATCGCCCGCAAAAACGAGTACGACGCCGTCGTGACAAACGACGATCTCCGGCGGTGTACGGAGGAAGTGAAGGAGATCATAATGTCGAGACTGAGGGAACTTAATGGGGAATAATATTCTGATAGGCGTGACGGGCAGCATTGCCGCTTACAAGGCCTGCCAGCTGGTCTCTCTTTTAAAGAAAAACGGCTGCTCCGTCAAGGTGATCATGACGGAAAATGCGGCGCATTTCGTTTCGGAGCTGACCTTCAGGACCCTGAGCGGGAACCCGGTTTATACCGATATGTTCGGCGCTCCGGCGTCTTATGACGTGGAGCATATCTCCCTGGCCCGCTGGGCCGATACCCTTGTTATCGCTCCCGCCGACGCCAATATCATCGGCAAGCTTGCTTCCGGCATCGCCGACGATATGCTTTCCACCGTGGCTATGGCCTGCCGCTGCCCCGTTTATATCGCTCCGGCGATGAATACCGCCATGTATGAAAACGCGGCGGTGGCCGGAAATATGAAAACTCTGGAGGAAAGAGGCTTTATATTCATAGAGCCCGGCTCCGGAAGGCTTGCCTGCGGAGACGAGGGAAAGGGCAGGCTCGCGGAGCCCGAAGCCATCGCAGAGCGTATAGCGGCGGCGCGGAAAAAAGATCTTGAAGGCAAAACCATAGCCATAACGGCGGGGGCCACCATAGCGCCGGTGGATCCGGTGAGGTTCCTCAGCAACCGCTCCTCCGGAAAGATGGGCGCCGCCCTTGCGGAAGCGGCCCTGGAAAGAGGGGCGAAGGTCTTTGTGGTCCACGGGCGGATCGGCTGCCGTATGCCCGCCGGCTCGGTGAACGTCTATGCCGCTACCAACGACGATATGTATGAAGCGCTGCGGTCCGTCTGCGAAAAAGAGCGTCCTGCGGCAGTGATAGCCGCCGCCGCGCCCTGCGACTACGTTTGCGAGCCGAAGGCCGAAAAGATCAAGAAGAACGGAAAAGAACTCCTGCTCAGGTTTTCCGAAGGAAGAGATATAATAGGGAGCATCGCCCGGCTGGAAGACCATCCCGTCCTGGCGGGGTTTGCCGCCGAGACGGAAAACCTTGTTGAGAACGCCCGAAGGAAGCTCGAAGAGAAAGGGCTCGATATGATAGTTGCCAACGACGTTTCCCGGGACGTGTTCGGCAGCGACTACGAGCAGGCGGTGTTGATCGGCAAAAACGGCAAAATGACGGAGACCGGCAGGGTGCCGAAAAGAGAGCTGGCGGATATGATACTCGACATGCTTTCGGAGATCATGCCTTGAGGCTGGCCGACGTCGCCTCCGGAAGGTTTGCCGGCGGCGGTTTTGATTATCTGACCTACTATATCCCCGAAGGTATGGATGCGGATATAGGCAGCGGCGTGGTGGTGTCCCTCCGGGGGCGCCCGGTCTTCGGATATATAGTCGGCCTGCCGGATTCCGCCGGCGTCGGCTGCGATTCCCTCCGTCCGATCCTTGAGGTGGTGGGCGAAGGCAGCATCAA
>JAGDAG010000242.1 GCA_017959625.1 Abditibacteriota bacterium
GAAAGCTCCAAAACAACGAAACCGAAACGGGAGAACAGATCGTAAAACAAAGCAAACTGGTACAGGAAGCAGTCGCCTATACCAAAGGCTTGACGGATAAGGATATTTCCCTCGACTGCCTCATCGGAAATAAAAACAGTTATCAGAACGCCATCTTTCTGGCTTTGACGTTATTCATGCTTAAGGACCGGATCGACCCGGTGATACAAAGCGACGCGCCGTAGGCGGCCGCCGGAGGATATCAAATGCCCGCAGACAACAAACAGGAATCGGGAAAAAGAGTAGTTTCAAACTCAATAATCTACACTGTCAGCGGTTTGATGCTGAAGTGCTTCAGCTTTTTTCTGCTTCCTTTATATACGGCGTATCTGACTACGGAGGACTATGGGATCCAGAGCGTAGCCACCAGTTTTATGTCCACCATGGTGTTCGTTGTGGCGTTTTCGCTGTTTTCGGCGGTATGGCGTTTTTACGTGGACCTGAAACACGACGAAACGACCCTCAGGCGGTTTTACGGTTCGGTGGTTCTGTTCGTATTCGCTTCCAGCATAGCCTTCGGCCTGCTTCTGTTTCTGTTCCGGGGCCTTGTAGTCAGGTATGTTTTTAACGGCGTCGCCTTCTACCCGGTGGTACTGATCTGTATCGTGACGCTGGTTTTCAACTGTCAGCAGCAGATCTACGTCAGCATACTCAGGAGCCGGCAGGAAGCCCTCAAGTGCTCTGTTTTGAGCATAGCGTACTTTTTTGTGACTCTCGGGTTCAATATACTGTTCGTTGTTTTCCGGCGCATGGGGGCCGTGGGGGTCCTGCTCTCGCTGCTCATTTCAAACTTTGTTTACACGGCGTATTTTATATTTGATATGCTGCGCGCAAAGTCTATCGTCTTTTGCTTTGACCGACGGCTGCTGAAGGAGGCTCTGGCATATTCCGTGCCCATCCTGCCTCACAACCTGGCCACCAAGCTGGCCCAGCTCATCTCTAAGGTTTTGATAGGCGGCACCGGCACCCTGTCTCTTTTGGGCCTCTTTACGGTGGCGTCCCAGTTCGGCGATATAGCCGACACCATACAAACTTACGTCAATCACGCCTACGGGCCCTGGCTCTTTGAAAGGCTGCACTCCCGGAGCGAAGGATACAAGAAAACCATCCGCTCCGTGGTCAGGGCCCTCTGCGGCGTTTTGGGTCTGTTCTTTGTGTGTCTGGCGCTGTTCTCCCACGACTACATCGTGCTTTTTATAAACAGCAAATATATCGAATCGTGGAAATACGTTCCCCTGGTGGTCCTTGTTTACGGGATAAAAACCATGTATTACTTTTACGTGAATATCCTGTTCTACTATAAAAAAGCGTCCAGGATCATTTTCACCGCTACCCTTTCGGGAAGCCTTGTCAACATACTGACTTCGGCCGTTTTCATCCCGCTGTGGGGAGTGTACGGTTCCATCGTTGCCGACGCTATAGCCATGCTGGTGAGGGTCGTCATAGTCTACGTCATCAGCAAACACTTTGAAGACATCGGTTTGAAGGCGTCGGATTTCGGCATCAATTTTATAATAATAGCGGCTTTTATCTTTGCGGGACTGGCGCCGTCTTATCTGTTCTTTTCGGATAAGTTCAGCCTGATAAACTTTGGGTACAAGCTGCTGGTCATCGGCGTTTACTGCGCGTATCTGTATGCCGCGTACAGAAAGCAGCTCAAACCGATAATATCAAAAATAAAGAACCGCAGATCAAAGCGTTCTTAGCGGATTCGGAGAGGTATATGAATAAAATAACGTTGGCAAAGGTGTTGATAAGAAAGAAGCTCGACGGGATAAAATTCCTTCTTGCGCGCGCGGTCACCGGACAGGGCGATACAGTGCTGTTCGAGAGCTTTGACGGAACGTCTTATTCGGACAACCCGCGTTTTATATCCGAAAAGCTCCATGAGCTTTATCCGGATACCGAAATAGTGTGGGCCTTCAGGGACCCAAGCGCCAAAAAAGCGGTAGTCCCCGATTACGTGAGGATGATAAAACGCGACGAATCGTTTGGGTTTTTTAAAGAACTGGCGTCCTGCAGGGTGTGGGTGAACAACGGCACCTTCAGATACGTCCCAAAAAGAAAGGGGCAGTTCTTCATCCAGACGTGGCACGGCGACCGCGCCTTCAAAAAGGTTTTGAACGATTCCGGCCACCGCGACAAGTTCAACAAAGTCTCCGAGGGCATCGAAGGGTATTGCGATCTGGCCGTTTGCGGCTCGAGTTACGGCGAAAAACAGTACCGCTCGGCATTCGGATATAACGGAAAGATCCTCATGGAAGGGACGCCCCGGGACGACTGCCTTATCGATCCGAATCCCGACAGGATCCGGGAAACCAAACAAAAGCTCGGGGTGGCAGACGATGCAAAGATACTGCTGTTTGCACCTACCTTCAGGCAGAACAACCTGCTGGGGAAAACGAAACAGGAAACTTCGGGTATCGATATATCAAGGATCCTGGACGTTCTTGAAGAAAAATACGGCGGAGAATGGAAAGCGCTTCTGCGGGCGCATCCCAGATTAGTGGGACTTACGGGAAACAGTTCCGATCCCAGGATCACAGACGCCACCGGATACGAAGACATGGCGGACCTGCTTCCGGCCTCGGACGTGCTGATAACGGATTTCTCTTCCTCCGCCGGAGACTTTGCTCTGCTGAAACGGCCGGTGCTGCTGTATCAGCCGGACAAAAAGGAGTACGAGTCAAACGAAAGAGCGCTGTATTTCAAAATGGAAGACAGCCCGTTTTTTGCGGCCGAAAGCCAGCAGGAGCTTGAAGATATCATTCGCAGGGTCTCGGAAGCCGACGTCAAAGAGAACTGTGAAAAGATACTGGAGTTTTACGGGACCCGGGAAACCGGAAAATCCAGCGAGAAGATCGCCGGGATCATCCACGATGTGATCGCGGAGCGGAGCAGCGGGAAATGACCCTGCAAAGCGCCGGCAAACCGACGCACGAAAGATTTGAAAAGGGCAATATGCTATAATATAACCGGGGCGTCGCCAACTGCGCGCCGGATCTGCCGGCAATCAAAAACGCAGCTGTGCGAACCAAAGGAAACCAGACAATGAAGCGAGTAATCACATACGGAACGTTTGACCTTCTCCATTACGGCCATATAAATCTCCTTCGCCGGGCAAAGGCGCTGGGAGACTATCTGATAGTTGTCGTCTCCACCGACGAGTTCAACTGGAACGAGAAGCATAAGAAGTGCTATTTCTCTTATCCGCAGCGCAAGGCCCTGGTGGAAGCGGTCCGCTACGTGGATCTCGTCATCCCGGAAGAAAGCTGGAACCAGAAGCGGAGGGATATGCATGAATACCATATCGACACCTTCGTTATGGGCGACGACTGGAAGGGCAGGTTTGATTTTCTGAAGGAAGAAGGGGTAGAAGTTGTGTATCTTCCCCGCACTCCGGAGATCTCAAGCTCGCAGATCAAAAAGGATCTTTATGACGCCAATGCGGAAGAAAGCGCAGGCAAGGCCTGCCACGAAGATATAAACACCGACCCCGGATAACTTGCGGAAAAATGAAAAACGAACCTCTCGTCAGCCTGATAATACCGGTGTATAACGTGATGCCTTATCTGAGGCAGTCTCTGGACAGCGCGGCGGCTCAGTCTTACGGCAATCTGAAAATAATAATAATCGACGACGGCTCCACGGACGGCAGCGGCGCAGTATGCGACGAATACGCCGGCAAATACCCGAACATCACCGTGTTCCACAC
>JAGDAG010000243.1 GCA_017959625.1 Abditibacteriota bacterium
TAAAAACCACGCAGTGGGGATTCCCCATATTCACACAGGTGACTAAAAACTCCCTGCCGCAGGCCATTACCGGCGCCTGTTTCACATTTTCCGCCCCGGCGCAGCCGCCAAAGGGTATCTCTTCGGGAAGAAGGCGCGGCGCCCCCATATCCACGGTGACGGCAGCGCATCTGCCGTTCTTTTCGGCAAGCTCGATATATTTCACCCCCGCAAGAGTCTCAACGGAGATCTTTTTTGCGGCGGTAAAGCCCCGGTCGTATAAGAATTTTGCAAAAACGCGTATGCCGTTGCCGCACATTTCCGCTTCGGTCCCGTCCGGATTGAACATCCTCATACGGAAATCACAGGTCCGCGAAGGGCATACCAGCACAGTCCCGTCGCTTCCTATGCCGAAATGCCTGTCGCATCCCGCCTTTGCGATTTTTGTATGTTCTTCATCGGAAAAATGCCGGGAAATGCAATCGATCACTATGAAATCGTTTCCCGTCCCGTGCATTTTTACAAATTCCAGCCCCTGTGTTTTATTCATCTATGGTTCCTTTGAAAAAAGTTATTCTTCCTTTTCATCGTTCTTTTCGTCGATGATATCCTTGTCCGTAAGCCCGATTATGGGATCCTTGGGGACCACGGAAACGATGGCGTGTTTATAAACCATGGTCCAGGGTTTCCCCGGCTGTTCCAGGATGACCGTGAACACGTCGAACCCCTTGACGAACCCCTTGAGGGAAACGCCGTTCTGCAGAAAGATAGTGACGGGGTTTTTCTCCTTTCTTGCGCAATTCAGAAACTGATCCTGCAAATTAAAGCCGCATCTCATTGTTTGATTCTCCTTACAACCAAGTTTGCCGCATCCTGCAGCGATAACTCATCCATATTTATCCAGATGATGCTTTTATCCCTTTTAAACCAGCATATCTGCCTTTTGGCAAGCTGTCTGGTAGCAGCCTTTATTTTTTCCGCAGCCTCCGAAAGAGAGCATTCGCCGCGTATATATTCGGCCATCTCCTTATATCCGATGGCCTGCAGGCTTGTTGCCGGGCTTTTGGAAAGCATGAGCCGCACCTCGTTTTCAAGCCCGCATTCGAGCATTCTGTCCACTCTTTCGTTGATGCGTTTGTGAAGGGTTTCGCGGCTCATCTCAAGCCCGAAGACCGCCGCTTCGTATCTGGCGCGCGCTCCGTCTTTGAAGATCTCCGAAGGAGGGATCCCGGTCTGCTTGTAGATCTCCAGAAGCCTGCGGACCCTGCGGGGGTTTTCCAGATCGCAAGCCCTGCAGACCGCGGGGTCTGTTTTTTTCAGAAAATCGCGCAGAAAACCAAGCCCTTTTCTTCTGCAGACCCTGTCGATAAGGCTTCTGACGGCAGGGTCGCAGCCCGGAACGGAAGGCCCCAGCCCGTAAAGGACAGACTGTATATACAGGCCGCTGCCGCCGCATAATATGGGAAGCCTTCCCCGGGAGATGACGGACGCTATGGCCTTTTCTGCCTGCCTTTCATATATCCCCGCATTATACGGCTCGCCGGGCTCCGCCACGTCGATCATATGAAAGACGGCGGCGCGCCGTTCGGCGGCGTCGGGTTTTGCGGTGCCGACGTCCATATATCTGTAAACAGCCATGGAATCGGCGGAAACTATCTCTCCGTCCAGCCTCCGGGCAAGCTCTATGGAAAGAGCGGTCTTTCCGGAGGCGGTGGGCCCTACCACAGCCACAAGTTCGCATACTATCTGGTGGTCCATATAGTTTCATTATATTGCTTTACATAAAAATAGTCAAGAAAAAAAACACGGCCCGTATCCGTTTTTGCATCCTGCGGCGGTTTCGCATGCGCGCAAAAAGTGGTATAATATTTCGTGAATATCATCCGGGAACGGGAACAACGATGAACAGAGTAATAGTGGTGGGCGGAGGCGCGTCCGGCCTTATGGCGGCGGCTGCGGCTGCCTCCCGGGGCGCAAAAACCATTCTTCTTGAAAAAAACGACAGATGCGGCAAAAAACTCTCTATCTGCGGCAAAGGCAGAGGAAACGTCACGAACACTGCCGATAAAGACGCTTTTATCGCCGCTTTCGGAAAGGGCGGCCGTTTTTTGTATTCCGCATTCTCGGTATTTTTCCGCGACGAGCTGCTTTTACAGCTGGAGAAGCTGGGGATAGACACTGTCGCCGAAAGAGGGGGAAGAGTTTTTCCCTCCACCCAAAAAGCGGCCTCCGTCACCGACGCTCTTGTAAAATGGTGCCGGGATGAAGGCGTCCGCATCAA
>JAGDAG010000244.1 GCA_017959625.1 Abditibacteriota bacterium
CTCGCTCCTCAGGGGCTCGCAAAATCTGAGGATCATTTATCTGCGGCCGGAATACAGGCCGCTTTATGAAAAATATCTTGAGGGGCGCCCTCTTTGTGTGCAGAATTTCAGGACCCGGGAGGGCGTCATATCCGCCGGCATCCACAAGCCGGGCTACAAAAACGAATTGATGGAACGCCTTGCCGAAAAGGGCGTCGGCATAAACGGGAAGGAATAAGCGATGACGAGTAAAACTGTTTTGCCCAGGTGGCATCAGGAACTGGATATCTTCCGCAAAATAAAGCCTGTCATAATAATGGAAGGCAATATCCTGGACATGTTCAATTATCCGGGGGCGGGGATAATGCGGCTGAGGAAATATCTTCACTATTATTTTCTGGGGCTGGGTTATCCCAACATCATTTTTTACGACGGCATAAAAGGCTTTTTCAACGATACCGACGGAGCCTCGGGAGAATACGTGGCCCGTTTTGCCCGCCTCATCGGCGAAAAAGAGGACAAAAACGCTCTGCCGTTCCCCTTTATCCCCAAAGGGACGGGAAACAGGTCCTGCGCCGCCGCGGTGGAACGGGCCATGACCCAGGAGACGAGCCCCTGCGCCGTGGTGCTGGATCTGGCAAGCCGCTACACCGGAGAACCCTCTCCCGCCATGCTCCAGGATGAAACGGACGCATATACCCGCCTTTTGCGGGCTTCCCTGGACAGCCGGGAGCCCATGATAGACAGGGAGACCAACAAAACCAGGCTGAAAAACATTTCGGTTTATCTGGTGAACAAGGTGAACGATATCCCCGCGTGGTTTTATCTGGACAATCCGGCGGTAAAGACCATCAACGTGCAGACTCCCTCAAAAGAGGAACGCAGGGAATACGTGAGCGGAGTGAATTTTGAGGAATTCTTCTCCGAAGAAAACTATAACGAAGGAATGGCGCTTTACAAAGACAGGCCCGGCGACCTGGAGAAGCTCCGGGACCGCTTCACAGCCCTTACAGAGGGCTTTACCAACACGGAGCTTTACGGCCTCAGCGACCTTTCCAGAAACGAAAACCTGGAAATGAAGGACCTGTGCCGGGTGATCGACCTCTACAAATTCGGGATCACGGAAAACAAGTGGGAGCAGATAGACTACAACGACTGGAAAAACGCCAAAGCCGATTTTGAAAAGCGGGTCATGGGGCAGGACCACGCCCTCACTAAAACCCTGGACGTCATCAAAAGGGCGGTCACCGGGCTCACGGACATCCAGTCCTCCTCCCACGGAAAGCCCAAGGGAGTGCTGTTTTTTGCCGGCCCCACCGGCACCGGCAAGACCGAGACTGCCAAGACCCTGGCGGAAAAGCTGTTCGGCGACGAAAGCGCCTGCATCCGTTTTGACATGAGCGAATACGCCCAGCCCCACAGCGACCAGAAGCTCCTGGGGGCGCCTCCGGGCTACGTGGGCTACGAAGCGGGGGGCCAGCTGACCAACGCCATAAAAAACAACCCCTTCGCCATTCTTCTTTTTGACGAGATAGAAAAGGCGCATCCGTCCATACTTGACAAGTTTCTGCAGATCCTGGAGGACGGCCGCATGACCGACGGGCAGGGGAACACGGTGTATTTTTCCGAGAGCATAATAATATTCACCAGCAATCTGGGCATCTATACCATAGGCGAACGGGGCCAGAGAGAGCAGGTAGTGTTCCCGGAAATGGAATATGAGGACGTGGAGAAGCAGGTCCGGAAGGGCATAAACGACTACTTCAAGCTGCAGCTGGGCAGGCCCGAGATACTGAACCGTATAGGCGAGAACATAGTGGTCTTCGACTTTATCCGGCAGGAGGCCGCCGGACGGATCCTTTCTTCCAAGCTCAAAAAGATCCGGGACAACCTGAAGGAGAGCAAAAACATCGGCCTCGCCGTTTCGGAAAAGGCGTCGGGGCTCCTTTTGGAGCATTCTCTCGCCAATCTGGAAAACGGGGGGCGCGGCATAGGCAACATAGTGGAAAGCATGTTCGTGAACCCTCTTGCCAGATATATGTTCGACAACGAACTGTTCAGGAACGCCGATATCAAGGTGGAAGATATCGTTTCGGAAAACCAGGTGTGGAGGATGGTTTGCTCATATACGCTCACAGAGGGCGGAGATACTCATGAAAATTAGCTATATAGTCCGGCGGGGCGAAAAGGAACTGTGCGAAGACGCCGCCCTCATCGGGACCTCCGCCGTTTCCGAGGGGTCCGGCGAGACGGCGGCGCGTTTTCCCTTCTGGGCAGGCGCCGCCGACGGCGTCGGCGGGAACCCGGGGGGAGCGCTGGCGGCCCAGTTCGTGACTTGCGGCGTCCTCGGGCTGAAGCCTTCCTCGCCGGAAGAGCTGAGGGAAAGCCTGGTTTTGCTGAACAGAAGGCTTATAGAATACGGAAACGCTTTGGGCGTCGGGAGAATGGCCTCCGCGTTTACCGGTTGCTATTTCACCGGCGGCCGGTGCATTGCCGTCCACAGCGGCAACACCCGCCTGTGGCGTTTGGTGGACGGCCGGTTCCTGAGAGAGGTGACAAAGGACCATACGGTCTGCAGGATGCTGAAGGACGCAGGCCGCAGTACGGAGGGCTGCAACAAAAGCGAGATCAACTGCTGCTTCGGGGGAGGCGATGAAAGGCTCCTCGCCCGCCTGGAATGCTTTGAACCTTTTCAAAGGGGCGTTCCCGGCAGTCTCATGTTCACCTCCGACGGCATCCACGATCATCTGGGGCCCGATGAAATGGAGAGCCTTCTTGCCGGCGGAGGATCCCTTCCGGAAAAGCTTGAAAGGCTTGCCGCGGCGGCATACGATGCCGGCTCGCGGGACGACCTGACCTGCGTGATGGTTACGGATACGCAGAAAGAGCCTGCCGGATGAAAGGCGGCCCCGCCGAAAAAGGATACAGCATGTTCAAAAACAGATTTCTTCTTTTTACCGCCGTTTTTTTTGCCGCGGCGGTTTCGCTGCCGTATATCTGGGGAATGATGATGAGCGCTCCCGGATGGCATTTTACCGGCTTTACCAGAAACATCGACGATATGGCCGTGTATATGTCCTGGGTCACCCAGAACGCTTCCGGCGGCCCGGTGACTTATAATCTTTTCCAGCCGGACCGGGGGGGGCTTCAGTTCAACGTTTACACCATAGCCCTGGGGCTCCTCGCCCGGGCCCTGGCCCGGGTTTGTTCCGTCCCTTCCGCCGCGGCGCTGCATGCGGCAAGGGCAGTGCAGGCCTTTTTTCTGCCTTTTGCCTTTTATTCGTTTTCCGGCTTCTTCCTGAAAAAGGAGAGCTTCAGGAAGTGGGCGCTTCTCGTGTTTCTTTTCGGCAGCGGCTTCGGTTTCCTTTGCCCCGCTTCGGTGGACCGCTGGCAGCCGGAAGCCATAACCTTTATGAGCGCGTATCTGAACCCGCTTTTTACCGTTTCGCTCATCCTCATGCTGCTTTGCCTGAAGAACGTTTTTTCCGGAAAGCCCTTTTTTGGAGCGGTCTTTCTGCTTTTGTTGGGGAATATACATACCTACGACGTGGTCATAGTTGCGGCGCTGTGGGGCGGGTATGCCGTCCGGGAGCTTGTCCGGTCAAAGGATCTGCGGGCCTTCGGGGCAAATCTCGCCTGGGGGCTTTTCGGCTCTCTTTCCACCCTTTTCAACCTGTATCTTTATCTGCGGGATCCCATATACAAAAGCAGGGTGGATACGGTCATCTCCTCGCCGGAGCCGTGGTACGTGCTTACGGGCTTCGGCCTGCCTTTGCTGCTTGCTTTCGCCTCCCTTTATATGTACCGGAAAGGGACCCTTGATATCCGGAAGATATGGATAGCCGTTTTCTGGCTTGTTGCGGGGCTTGCGGTCATTTACATCCCCTTCAGCCAGCAGCGCAAGTTCATCATGGGATATATGATACCCGTGGCCCTGCTTGCGGGGCCCGCCGCCGCGATTCTCTTCTCCCGGGCGAAAAACGCGAAAAGGATCGCTGCGGCAGCCTTTGTTGCGCTTATCGCCGTCACCAATATCGCCAACATGGGGCAGGATATGTCCCTTCTGCTTTCCAACCAAACGGCCGCCCGCTTCTGCCCCTATATCTCCGGGGAGGATACGGAGATCATGGAGTGGGTGAAGAAAAACACGTCCCTCTGCTGCGACGTGATAACGGCTCCGCCCCAGCTGGCTTTGCTCATTCCGGGTTATACGGGCCGCCGCGTGTATTACGGACACTGGAGCGAGACGCCGGAATACAACAAAAAGCTGAAGGAATACATGGAGATGTGCCGCGGCGGAAGGCTTGCCGGAAGCGTGGCCATCCTGCCTGCCGACGCGGAAAACGCCCCCGCCCATACGATTTATAAAACACAGAGCTACAAAATCGTCCTGCCGGAATAGTCCTGCCCGGCGGCTGCCGGGCGCCCCGCGTTCCGGAATATATGGCCCTTCAGGGTTGAAAATCCTTTTTCCGTGTGCTATAATATTATGGAAAAATAATGTTTTAGCGAGGTAATGTTATGGAATTCAAAAAGATCGTGCCGTGTCTCGACATGAAAGACGGAAGAGTGGTGAAGGGCGTCAACTTCGTTGATTTCAAAGACGTTGACGATCCTGTGGAACGGGCCAAGTTTTACGAGGAGCAGGGAGCCGACGAGATCGTGTTCCTGGATATCGCGGCTACAGTAGAGAACCGCAACACCCGCGTGGAGCTTGCCGGAAGAGTTGCCAAAAACCTGCATGTACCCTTTACGGTGGGAGGAGGGATCCGCACCCTTGAAGATTTTGAAAAGCTGTTTGAAGCCGGAGCAAGCAAGTGCTCGGTGAATTCCGCTGCGGTCTTCAATCCCGACCTTGTCAAGGACGCTGCCGACAGATTCGGTTCGGAGCGCATCTGCGTGGCCATAGACGTGGCTCTGTTTGAGGGCTGCACCGACAAATGGGAAGTCTATACCCATGGCGGCACCCGGAAAACAGGCATCGACGCCGTTGAATGGGCAAAGAAATGCGCCGACAACGGAGCAGGCTCTCTCCTGCCTACCAGCGTGGATACCGACGGTATGAAAACAGGCTACGATCTGGGGATCACCCGGGCCATCAAAGAGGCTACCGGACTTCCCGTCATCGCCTCCGGAGGCGCCGGGACCCTTGAGCACATCTACGACGCTCTTACCGTAGGAAAAGCCGACGCAGCCCTTGTTGCCAGCGTGGTGCACTTCAATATCCTTCCTATTCCGGAAATAAAGGCATACCTTAAAGAAAAAGGCATACCTGTAAAATAAGGATGTATTAATGTCAGATTTAGATCAGTTTGTCCGTTCTCTCAAGTATGACGCCAACGGCCTGCTGCCCTGCGTGGTGCAGGATGCGGAAAACGGCGACGTGCTCATGGTGGGCTTTATGAACGCAGAAGCGGTGAAAAGGACTCTCGAGTCCGGCAGGACGTGCTTCTGGTCCCGTTCCCGCAAGACCTTCTGGGTCAAGGGAGAGACCAGCGGCAACATCCAGAAGGTGAAGGAGCTTTATATCGATTGCGACGCCGACAGTATCGTCTGCAAGGTGGAGCAAACGGGCGCCGCCTGCCATGAAGGCTACCGCAGCTGCTTTTTCAGAAAGGTGGAAAAAGACGGCAGCGTCTCGGTAGTCCTTCCGCGCCTTCAGGACAAATATTGATCACAAGCAGCCGGAAATGAAAAACCAGTACCGTTTCTACGTAGAGCGGGAGCTTCACTCCGGCTGTTCTTTTGATGCCGACGAGGGGCTTGGTTTTCAGCTGGGGAGAGTCCTGCGGCTTTCCCGCGGCGATACCGTATCCCTCTTCGGCATCAATAAAAAAGAATTTCTTACAAGAGTTTCTTTTCACGGACGCAAGATAACTCTTACTCCTCTTCGGGAAACAGCCGCTCCGGAAGAACCGGAGACCCGGCTCACACTTCTTCTTGCTCTTTCAAAAAAGGATAAGCCCGAAGCCCAGGTCAGAAGCTGCACCGAGCTCGGCGTATCGGAGTTTGTTTTTTTCTGCTCCGGAAGATCGGTGGCAAAGCCCGATATGCCGGAACAGAAAACGGAAAGGCTTGCAAGGGTCGCCTGCGAAGCGGCGGAACAATGCGGAAGGGTCACGGTCCCCCGGATCGGCTTTCGCAGCCCGGAAGAGCTGGATTATTCCGCCTATGACGCCTGCGCGGTGTGCTCGGGGCCCGCTTCGGAAAAAAGCCTGAAAGACATCGCCGGAAGGAACGTCCTTGTGGCCGTGGGGCCCGAAGGCGGGTTCAGCGGAGCGGAGCTGGACTTTTTCGAAGAGAAAGGCTTTACGCCGGTTTCTTTGGGAAGCCTCGTTCTGCGTTCCGAAACGGCCGCCGCCGCCGCTGCGGCATGTTTGTTGATAAAATGATAAGTATTGCCAGAGAAGAAGAGCTGAGGGTCCAGGACAATATAGAGGCTCTGATATCCATCCTGCCGGACACCATAAGGAAACGGCTTCTGGACGAGCCCGGGCTGGAAGAGCTGCTGGAGGTCGTATTGGATCTCGGGCGCGCCGCCGAAGCCCGTTATTCGGAAAAAACCCTCAGATTCACGGATATGAC
>JAGDAG010000245.1 GCA_017959625.1 Abditibacteriota bacterium
GCCAGGGCCCCGGAGCCTCCCATGGAGCCCCCGATAATGGTGAATTTGTCTATGTGGTATTTTGCTTTCAGCCATTCCAGCATATCGTGGATATTGGAGCATACCGCAGAGTTCATCCAGCCGTTGCCCATGGTGTCAAAGTGACTATGCAGTATTTGTCCGCCAGCTCCGGCAGCCAGTGTTGGGCTATGTCCGGGCGGGTGTAGAGCTGGTCCGCTCCGGAGCCGTGGCCGTGAAGGACTATGACCCAGCCGGAGCCTTTCTCCGCCGGCTCCCGCACCAGAGCGTAGTCTTTCAGGGAACCCCGGGTATAGGACAGCATATAGCCCGGATTCACGGCCTGAGGGTCCGCCGGCTTGATGGGGGAGGCTTCGAACTCCGCGGGGGCGCAGGCCTCGTCCATGGTGAGCTCCGCAAAGGAATATTCGGGCACCGCCACCGTCCTGCCGTTGGGCAGGCGCTTGTGGAGATACTGCGGGGAATCGTTGTAATATAATACCTGTTGGCCCTCCGGGCCGTTGATCACGGAGGATCTCACCTCGTCAAATTCCCCGTCTGTCCTGCAGCCCGCCAGGCAGCGGCCGCCGGGAAGGCCGCTCTTTGCAACGTCTTCGCTCCAGGGGGCCTGTTCCCAGTAGAGGGCGGCGGAGACCAGGGAGAGGTATTCCTCCGAGTTCTCGGGAAAAACTCCGATCCAGCCCTTGCCCAGAGGGGCAAAGGAGGAGCCCAGCCGGCCTTCGTCCACCGTGTAGCGCACCAGGGAGGTGTCCTCAAGGTCCGCTATGCCGTCCTTTTCGGAAGCCTTTGACGAGAGCATGACCTCCTGAACGTAGACCCCCAGCTTTCTGGGGTCGTTGGGCCCTCCGGTAAAGGTGTTCGACCGGAAGGTCACCTTGACGCGCCCGGAATATTTGCCTGCAGGCAGCTCGAAGCGGTTCCACGCCGACGCCTTGGACTTCTTTATGGAGCCTATGGGAGCGCCGTCGGCCAGGACTTGGCAGTCCACCCCGTGTTCGGGGTCGTTTTTGGCAAGTATCTTCAGCACCGGCCCGTCTCCGGCGGGCAGGGGTATCACGACGCTGCTTTCTCCGGCGGTCCATCTGCCGCTGTCGGAGGGGTCCAGAACGTTGCCTTCCCCGGCGTGCCATACTCCCGTGAGCCCCGATTCCTTTCTGTTGCCCACGTCAACGGAGTAGCCCTCCCTTGCTTCGCCTGCCATGGCGAGAGCTCCGGACCAGGCGCTTTCCGCGGGCCTGATCCAGGAACACTCCGCATCCTCGGGAGTGGAAAGAGGCAGGGTCTCGTTGGAAGAGATGAGGACGCCTCCCGCCTTTACCCATTCCTCCAGCCTGTCCAGGGTGGCCTGCTCGTATATCTGGCCTGCCAGCAGCACTACGGCCCGGAACCGGCTCAGAAGGCCGTCTTCTATCATATTTTCGTCCAGCCATTCAAAATCCTGGGCCCTTCGGAGAGTCGTGGAAAGGGCTATGAACCGGTCTATGAGCTCCGGCTTCATGCCTATGGTGGTGTTGGGCATCAGTGCGGCGACATTCAGATGGGGAACGTTTTTCCTGAA
>JAGDAG010000246.1 GCA_017959625.1 Abditibacteriota bacterium
CAAAAAAAAAGAGCCCCCGCGGGGGCTCCCGTTTTTTCTTTAAAAAATATGTATCTGGTTTACTGTTATTACGCTGTCCAGGGCGGCCAGAGCGTCGATGGTGGCGCTGTCGGCCTCGCTGTCTATGGTGAGCAGCATGCAGGCTTCGCACCCCTTGCTGTTGCGCCCCACGTTCATGCCGGCTATGTTGATCCCGGCGTTGCCCAGAACGGAGCCTATGCAGCCGATGACTCCCGGCTTGTCCTGATGCATTATCACCAGGTTGATGCCTTCGCAGCCGGCGTCCAGCTTGTAGCCGTTGAGGTTTGTTATGCGGGCCAGCTGGCCGTCGAACACGGTGCCGCTGATGACGTTGCCGCCGCTTTTCAGGGTGATCAGCGAAGAATAGTCTCCGCTGTCCTCCACCTTGGTCTCGGTGATCTTAAGACCCCGTTCCTTTGCGACCTCGGCAGCGTTGATCATGTTAACCGAGCTTCCCAAAGCAGAGGACAAAAGCCCCACCACGGCGCTTCTTTTGATATATTCGGTGTTGGGCTCGGCGGCGATGCGCCCCGCGTATATGATCTCAAGCTTGTCTGCAGCCCGGGAGCTTATGCCTCCGGAAAACGCCGCCAGCTTTTTGGCAAGATCCACGAAAGGCGCTATTTTTTCCATTACCTCGGCGGGCACGGAGGGCATGTTCACGGCGCTTCTGGCCGTCCCTCCGGCAAACACGTCGGCTATCTGTTCGGCAACGTCCACCGCAACGCTGATCTGGGCTTCTTCGGTGGAAGCCCCCAGGTGAGGCGTGGTGATGACGTTGTCCATCTCAAAAAGCTCGCAGGAGAAATCGGGAGGCTCGCTGACGTAAACGTCGAGAGCGGCTCCGGACACCTTGCCGCTTTTGAGAGCGGCGATAAGGTCGTTGTCGTCGATGATGCCGCCGCGGGCGCAGTTGACTATCTTCACTCCGTCCTTCATAAGGGCGAATTTGTCTTTGTTGATAAGCCCCAGGGTATCCTTGTTTTTAGGCAGATGGAGAGAAATAAAGTCTGCCGCGCCGAGACACTTGTCCAGCTCCATGAGCTCCACGCCCATGGATTCGGCTACCTCTGCGGGGAGGAACGGATCGTAGGCCACTACCTTCATATGGAAGGCCTGGCAGCGTTTGGCAACGGTGCGGCCGATCTTGCCGAGGCCGAGTATGGCGATGGTCTTTCCGTAGAGCTCGATGCCCTTGTAGAGCGAACGTTTCCATTCTTTGTTTTTCATGGACATCACGGCCTGGGGTATGTTGCGGCACAGAGCCATGAGCATGGCTACCGACAATTCCGCTGCGGCAAGGGTGTTCCCTCCGGGGGAGTTGCAGACTATGATACCCTTTGAACTGGCTGCGGGAACGTCGACGTTATCGACTCCCACGCCTGCGCGGCCGATGATCTTCAGCTTTGAAGCGTGCTCCAGGACCTTTGCCGTGACAGTGGTGCCGGAACGGATAACGAGGCCGTCGTAATTGCCTATTATGCCGCAAAGCTCGTCTTCGCTGAGCCCTGTGTTCACGTCCACATCGCTGACCTTTTCAAGTATGGCGATGCCTTCATTTGCTAATTTGTCGCTTACAAGTACCTTTGGCATAGTGCCCTCCGTGAAACTATTGATAGCGCCTCTTTAGAGTGCCGTATATATTATACCTTATTTGGCGCCGGATTTCAATAAACGCGCCCGGGGCGCGGCGCGCCCCGAGGCTTTATTAATTGCGCTTTTTGATGTATAATTTATATGAAATAACATCTTGGGAAACAGAAGTGATAAAAAACATAATTTTTGATTTCGGCAACGTGCTTTTCGAATTCGACCCTTCCAAAATGGTGATCCCCTACGTAAAGGACCCCTCCATGAGAGAAGAAGTGGCCCGGGAGGTCGGGGGAAGGCATTACTGGGCCGGGCTGGATATGGGCACCCTGCGGGACGCCGACGTTATAGCGGGGCTGAGCTCCACCTTTTCCGGGGAGCTCCGGGAGCAGGCCGTGCTGTCTTTTTCCAACTGGCTGAGCAACGCCAGGGAGATACCGGGTTCCAGAGAGCTTATTGCCCGGCTGCAGAAGAAGGGCTACAAAATATATCTGCTTTCGAATATATCCATCGATTTCGCCGAAAATTACGGCAAGGTCCCCGCTGTGGGGTCGCTGCTGGACACCTTTGACGGCCTTGTTTTTTCGGGCCCCATACATATGGTCAAGCCCAACAAAGACATATATATGCACCTTTTGGAAAAATACTCCCTGAAGGCGGAGGAGTGCCTGTTTACCGACGACCTGCAGATGAACGCCGACGGCGCGGAGGCCTGCGGCATAAAAGGGCACGTTTTCACGGGAGCCGAAGAGCTTGAAGCCTTTATAGGTTCCTTGGAATGACCCTCGGGGAGGCCGCGGAATACGGCGCAAAAGAGCTTTGCGGGCTGAAGACGCCTTTGGCGGACTGCGAGATACTTCTTGCCTTTGCCCTGTCGGAAAGCCGGCTTTTTGTAAAGACACATCCCGAACGGCTGCTTTCGCAAAGGGAAGAGGCTGCGTTCCGGGAATTTGTGGCCCGGCGGAAAAACAATTGCCCCATAGCCTATATCACCGGCAGGAAAGAGTTTCTCGGGCTGGAGCTTTTCGCCGCTCCCGGAGCGCTGGTCCCGCGCCCGGAAACGGAGCTGGTGGCCGAAGAGGCCGCCCGGCTGCTGGCGGGAAAGAAGGCGCCCCGGGTCTGCGATATGGGAACGGGCTCCGGCGCTCTTGCGGTGGGGCTGGGGACCCTGGTTGCCGGCTGCTTTGTCACCGCCTGCGACGTTTCGGCGGAAGCCCTGGCCGTGGCGGAGAAAAACGTAAAGCGTTTCGGCCTTGAAAACAGGACGGAACTCGTTCTTTCGGACTGGTTTTCGGCTCTGGAGGGGCGCCGCTTCGATATGATAGTTTCGAACCCCCCCTATATA
>JAGDAG010000247.1 GCA_017959625.1 Abditibacteriota bacterium
ACTGTGAAGCTGGGAACGGCGGAAATCAAAAAATACAAGGGCGTTTATCTGGCGGTGTTCCCGCGGCCCGACAGCGCTTTGGGCGAGGCCCTTCTTACAGACAGAGTGTATTTCGTGCTCCGGAAATGACCGAAAGGCCCAAACGCCCGATCCCCGCAGAAGACGCCCGGGACGGCGCGTTTGCCTTTTACGAATAAACGATAAGGCCCGCAGGCAGGTTTTTCCTGTCTGCGGGCCTGCTGCGCTTTTTACAGGATCGGCGTCACTTCTTTGCCCGTTGGGGCGAGGCGCATAGCGGGGCGCACACCGCAGGGGTATTCGTCGATGCCGTCGCCGGAGCCGTCGGCGTAGATGTGTCCGTTCATCACACAGGCGGCAAAATGCCCCCGGTCCCGCGTCCAGAAGCAGTTGGGTGTTTCGTTGGGAACGAAATCCTTGGGCCGCCCCGACTTGGTGTAGGGCGTGTTCCGCTGCACCGCGGAGGAAAACAGGGTGTCCGCTTCATCCATGGAGAGTATGAATATCTTGTCCAGGGTGGTGCCTGTGTGCTTTTTGACCGTGTAGTCGCCCTCCGGGTTGTATTCGTAATCGTGATCCACGGTGGTGTTTTCGGTGGTCAGGATGCACTTTCGTTCCCGGTCGGTGAAGGCGCCTTTATAAAACGTGTCGTTGAGAAAGGTCCTCAGCGGGCTGTCGTCCCAGTTTCTTGCGCCGAAATCCCTGGTATAAAGGATATACCTGCTTACCACAAGTATCTCCTTTTCGTCCGCGCTGAGCACTATCCAGTCGATGGCCTCCTTGCCGTTGGCGGCAATACCGTCCTGTTCGGCGTTTCCGAAGGAGATCACGTCGCCCTTTTTCACCTTCATCCCCTGTTTCCAGGGCGTCGGCATAACGCTTTTCTGAGGCTCGGGCTTTGCCTTTTCCTTCACTGCGAGGGCGTCGGCGTCCTTCACTGTGATGCAGGGGCGCACGCCTCCCACGGGGTATTTGTTGATATCCGTATGCGTGGGCTTTCCCCTGCTTGAGACCATGGTGTAGCAGTCCGGAGTGCGGCCCGCCAGCATCCATGCGCAGAGACCGTCTTTATCTACGGGAAGCCCCTTTTTCTTTGCGGCAAAGGGGGTGGGATAGGCTCTTCGTTTTTTTGCGCTTTCCATATCATACCAAACGTCTCCGTCTTCGGGCAGAAACACAAGATCCGTGAGTTCTTCGTCGGAGTCCGGGACCCTGAAATCGAAAAAGCTGCCCTTCTCCAGCCTTGCCTTTTCTTCTTTTGTAAAGCAGGCGTCCAGAAATGTGCTGTTGAGCCATTGGCGCACCCGGGATCTTGAATAGGCTTCCGTTTTGCCGTTGTCGGAATAGGGGACGCCGTCCAGGATACTGCTGCTTATGAGCATGGCTGTGCCGTCGTCGTATTTACTGAGCACAGTCCATTCCACCGGCTTCACCTCTTCCTTTTCCGTCTGGGGATAGCGGCCGAAAAGCACCGTGTCTCCCGGGCCGAGAGCCATGGCTGCGGCTGACAGAAGGAGCAGCAGCGCTGTTGCAAGTGTTTTTTTCATGACGATCTCCTGTTTTCGCGGTCATGCGCTGTGATATGTTTTTTTGGATATCCGATATTATTATAGCATAACGGGCGGGGCTTTTTGTGCTATAATTTAATTGATTTTTCCGGTGGAGAGCAACGTATGAACAAGATCCTTTTTTGTTTGCTGGCGATGTTTTTTTCGGCGCAGCTTTTTGCCCTTTCCCAAAAGGTCCCGGCGGATCGCCGGTATTCCTTCGGAGGCGAGGCGGGAAGGCGCATAGAGAGCCTGGAAAAAAACTGGCTCCTTACGGCTTACGACAACAACCCGGAAATGGTGCAGCAGTTCATCGACCGCAGGTGGGAAGGAGCCCACGCCGTGCTGCCCTGGAACGGAGAATTTCCGGGCAAGCTCCTTACCGGCGGCGCCGACTGCTGGCGGCTGACCCGCAGCAAGGCCCTGAAACAAAAGATGCTTGCCCTGGCAAAAGACTATATTTCCACCATAGACGCCGACGGCTACGGCGGCCCCTTTCCTTTTGAACGAAGGCTTTCCGGCTGGGATTCCTGGGGCATGTATCACTGCGCCCTGGGGCTTTTCAAGTGGTATCGGATAACCGGCGACCGGGCCCTTCTTGACGCCTGCGAGTCTCTTGCGGACTATCTTCTGCCTTTCTGGCGCTACGAGGGCGAAGAAAGAAAAAAAATGTATATGGACGGGCAGGGCATCGAAACCAGCCAGGCCTGGCTGCATATGTACTCTCTGCTTTACGGGGAGACCGGAAAAGAAGAGTATCTCCGCGCCGCCCTGATCATTGTTGACGATTTTGCTCTCCCCTACGGCGGAAACTATCTCAACGACGCTCTTGCGGGAAAAGAGTTTTATGCGGGGCGCAAGCCCCGCTGGGAGAGCCTCCACGCCGTACAGGGGCTGGCGTCTCTTTTCGAGCTCACCGGCGACGAAAAATACAGGGCGGCCCTTTCGCATATCTGGAAAAGCATAATGGCTTCAGACGTGCACAATACCGGGGCTTTTTCCACCTTTGAGCAGGCCCTGGGCAGCCCCTGGAAGGACGGCCCCATAGAGACCTGCTGCGTGGTGGCCTTCAACGCCCTTACCATAGACTATCTGCGCCTTTCCGGCGATCCCGCGGCGGCGGACGCTCTGGAGACAGCCCTGTATAACGCCGTGTGGGGCTTTCAGCATCCGGCGGGCCGCTGGTTCACCTACGATACGCCCATGAACGGCATGCGCAAGTCGGCTTCTCAGGATATAGTGTTCCAGGCCCGGGAGGGGGCGCCGGACCTCAACTGCTGTTCGGTGAACGCCGCCAGGGGCATCTGCTCCGTCGGCGAATGGGCGTTTACGGAGCGCGAAGGCGGCGTCGCCGTAAACTACTACGGGCCTGTAAAGGCCCGCGCCGGGGGCTTTGATATAGACGTAAAGGGAGATTATCCTTTTTCGGAAAAAGTGAAGATAAAAATAAAAGGCAAGAAAGGCAGAACTGTGTTTTTCCGCATACCCGCCTGGTCCCGGAACACGGATTTCCGGGTAAACGGAAAGCGCCTCGGATGCAGTCCGGGAACGTATCTTGCGGCAGATGCCCCCTGGGAAAAGGGGGCGCAGATAGATATAGTTTTCGATTTTTCCCTGCGCGTCCTTAAGGGAGAAGAAGAAAAAAAGGGCTTCTGCAGCGTGTATGCGGGCCCGGTGCTGCTGGCTTATGACGAACGTTACAACGATATCCCCAAGGATTCCCCGGCGCTGCGGCTTGAAACTGCGGAACGCTGCCGCCCGGAGGATATAAAAAGCCGGTTTACCGGAAAGGCCGTTTATCTGCCTTTGCTGGTTTACAGGGCGGAAAGCGATAAGGGAGAGGTTTTTCTTACGGATTTTGCCACTGCGGGCATGGCCGGCAACTACTACAATTCCTGGCTGAGGACAATAGCGCCCGGGCGCTGACCGCTTTCGGGGAAATATGCTATAATAATATTTGATAAAATACCGGATAAAGGAACATTTGATGCACGATACGGATATGACCATCCTGGGCATAAAAGACCAGATAGGTTTTTTGCTGGGGCAGATAGACGATTGCTCCGGGGAGCCCGCTTCAAAGGAAAACAAAGAGCAGCTTTTGCAGATAGCGAAAAACCTGCACAAGGCTGCCGACGATATAGTGTGGCTTGTGGCCAGAATGAAAAAATAGAGGCTGTTATGTTTGAAAACCATATAGAAAAGGCTGTGGCCGTTCTCGACAATACCCACAATCTGAGGGAAGAAGCCCTGAAGGTCTCCCGGGAGACCATACGCTTCTGCGCCAATTCCATAAGAGCGTCCCACCGCAGGGAGTTTGACAAAGCGGAGGAGCTGCTCCGGGAAGCGGGGAGCAGGGTGCGGCAGGTGAAGGAGTTTCTGGCGGACAAGCCGGAGATATACTATACCGGCTATGTGCTGGACGCCCAGAAGGAATACGGCGAGGCAGTGATCACCAACGCCATTATACGCGACGTTCCCCTGCCGGGCTTTGAGGAGATAGGCATAGAGCCCTCGGTCTGGCTGAATTCTCTGGCGGAAGCAGCCAGCGAGGCCCGGCGTTTTGCTCTTGACGAGCTGCGCACCGGGAACATAGAATCGGCGCTCCGGGCCCTGGAGATAATGGACGAGGTTTATTACCGTCTTATAAGCGTGGATTATCCCGACGCCGTCACCGGAGGGCTCCGCAGGCACACCGATCAGCTGCGTGGAGTGCTGGAAAAAACACGTTCCGACATCACTCTCATCAAGCATCAGCAGAATCTGAGCGAAAAGCTGGATAAAACCATTCGGGACTACTCTCCCTGCTGAGCCCGGGCGACGGAACGAAAGAAAAACCGGAAATGACAGATCTTTTTGACGGAAACGCCGCAGACGCTCCTCTGGCGGCCCGGATGCGGCCCGAGACTCTTGATGAGTTTGTAGGGCAGAAGGAGATAACCGGCAAGGGTTCCCTTTTGAGGCGCCTTATCGAGACCGACAATATTTCTTCCTTTGTGTTCTGGGGCCCTCCGGGCTGCGGCAAAAGCACCCTGGCCGGGATAATCGCCCGCAGCACCTCGGCGGCCTTTGTTTCCTTTTCCGCCGTCACGGGAGGCGTGCCGGAGCTGAGGAAGAGAATGGAGAGCGCAAAGGACCTGCGCCGCTACAAGGCCTGCCGCACCATCTTGTTCGTGGATGAGATCCACCGTTTCAACAAGGCGCAGCAGGATGCGCTGCTGCCCTTTGTGGAGGACGGCACGGTGATCCTGATAGGCGCCACCACCGAAAACCCCTATTTCGAAGTGAACACCCCTCTTTTGTCCCGTTCCAGAGTGGTGCGCTTCGCCCCTCTTTCCGAGGACGACATAGAGGCTATCGTCAACAGGGCGCTCTCGAAAAGCCCCGGGCTGAAGGGCTTTACGCTGGAGCGGGAGGCGATGGAGCACATAAAGCATATCGCCGCCGGAGACGCCCGGGCGGCCCTCAATAGACTGGAGCTTTGCGCCGATCTGGCGGAGGAAGACAAAACCATCCCCCGGGCCCTTGCTGAATCGGCGGCGGGAGAAAAG
>JAGDAG010000021.1 GCA_017959625.1 Abditibacteriota bacterium
GCCCCGGACGGCGCATTGTCTGTCGGGGCCTCCCGCGGGCGTGACCTCATAGACCGGCGTAAATGGAGGGTATTGGGCGCCCGGGCTCACCAGCTCGGCGTCCTTTTGTTTGTCATATATGAACGCCAATCCCTGCTGTCCGTCCAGGCCTATCCTGAAAAACTCCGTCTCAATGCATGACGGCAGGCCGGCGTTGTCCGGCTGCTCTTTGGCGGCGTCTCCGCCTGCGGGTCCATCCTCCGGCCGGAAACGCTTTGTCTCCCCGGGGCCGGCGGACGCCATGACCGTGATCACGGGGCCGCGGCTGCCGCGGGATATCTGGTGGGGGACGGTGTCCCCCGTTTGGGCGTCAACTATCCTGAGATCATTGTGCCCGTAAAGGCGTTCCGGGGCAAACCGCGCCGGAGCGGCCGTCTGCCTCCCGTGAGGGTTGATGACAGTCAGCAGAAAATCCTTGTGCACAGAGGGAGCGGTCTCCCCGTGGGAAAAGGTGTAGTTGTCCAGCGCCCGGCTGACGCTTTCGTTGGCGCGGTACGCGTAAAGGGCCTTCCTTTTGTCCAGGTCGTCCGACATGGGCTCCCAGGGGCGGGAGATCGAGGCGGAATGCCCCCAGGTGTGCTCCGCATACATCATGATATCGTTTTTCGACTGCTCCATAAGCTCCTTTCCCGCGAATTTTCCTTCGGGGTCCAGATTCCGGAGGGCGTTCAGCCTTCTCTGAGCTTCCCGGACATGCCGGACGTCGCCGGGTGTCGAGCCCATGCCGTCGGCCCACCAGTCAGTCCAGTCGCCGGAATAAACCGGGAGCTGAATGCCGGAGGCTTCCACGGCGTCGAAAAACTCGTCAAGAGTCGCCATCCTGAGCTGTATCTCATCGCCGTGGACGGCGTTGAACCGCGCGCAGAACTCGGCTATGCCCGCGTTGGGAAAGCCGTTGTCCGTCAGCGTTCCCGATACGTTCGCCGGGGCAAAAGCATAGGGGTAGCCCGCCGCCAGCAGCCCTTCCAGGTAGCCGGATATCTTTTCCGCGGACTGCCGCAGCGCTTCCTCCGCGGCAGCGTCCGCCGGCGCGCCGCTCCGGGGGGAGGGCAGGGCGTCTATCCCCCAAAAGTTCCCCAGGTTGTAGTGTTCGCCTATCCAGGCCAGGATCCTGCTGCCCTTGGGAGACTCCCACCAAAAAGGCGTCTGGGTCCTTCCCAGGGGATACATGCCGTGGTGGGTGTGTATGTCCGACAAAAGGCGGGTGATCCCGTTGTCATACAGAACGTCGGCAAAACCCCAGCCGTAGCCGTTGATGTCGCAGGTCAGGGCGGAACGCATCCTGATGCCCTGCGCCTCCGTTGCCGCGCGGTTTTTGGCCATTCTCTCACGGAGAGTCGCCTCGTCTATAAGGTCGTTCAGATTGAGATAGCTTGCCGAGAGGCCTATCTCGCCCGATCTGACGTATCCGTAAAAATCGTCCCTGTATCTTTCGTCCGACGCCGCCAGAAAGCGTTCCACTGCCCAGTAGCATTCGCAGTTCCATTTGAAGCCCAGCCACTCGGGCCTTGTCGAATGAGCGGCGTTGAGTATATCCAGGGCTTCGCGGATATAGCGTATGTGATACGCTTCAATTTTTTCCTGATAGTCGGTGTAGCCTATGTCTGTATGGCTGTGGTGTATGACGTAGAAAACAAAAGGCTTTGACATTGTTGCTCCCGTATTATATAAGTATTATTGCACACGCACTCTCGCTGCGATAAGTCTGACTTCTTCCTTTGCCGGCGAAACGAGGCGATAGTCACCCGCCGCCTCCGGTATGATGCAGGTCTCGGCGTAATGGAGAGGGAAAGGCTCAAACAGCCCTTCCGGGCTTTCGAGCAGGGCGGAGCCGCCCTCGGTAAGGTTGGCCACAGTAACGCTGCCGCCGCCGGAAAAGTCCAGCGAGGAAGAGGTGGTCAGCCGGAAGGTGTCTATGAATTCCCGCCTGTCCAGCCCCGTCTTCTCTATGACCCCCCGTTCGGAGGCCGCTATAAGCCGCGTCTGACCTATGAGATTCTGCTTCACGAATTCGGTGTCGCGGTCCCACTGTATGTTGGCCGCGCCGTGGTCTATGTGTATGGGCCGGGGTTTCCCGTCCAGGTCCACCCGTCCCCAGTCCCACAGCTTGAAGGTAAATATATAAGGCGTCGCGCTGATCTCCAGCACCATGGAGCCTGCGCCGGAACAGTGGACCGTGCCGGCGGGTATCAGGACGTGGTCGTGCTTTTTGACGGGGATCCGGTTGACGTATTTGTCTGCGTCAAAGGGGACGCCGCCTTCCTGCGCAGCCCGCAGGGCAGAAAGCATTTCATCGGGGTCGGTCCCCGTTTTTATGCCGAGATATACGCAGGGGGCGCTGCCGTCGGTGTCCAGCAGATAATAGCTTTCGTCCTGAGTATAATGCATACCGAACTGCTTTTGGATATATTCGGTAAGTGGGTGCACTTGGAGAGACAGGTTCTGTCCGTGGATGGTGTCCAGCATATCGAAACGTATGGGGAACTCACGGCCGAAGCGCCCGAACACTCCCTCGCCCAGTATCTCCCGGGCGTGAGTCAAAATGAGATTCATGGCGGGAGTCTCCGCCTCGATTCCGCCGAAATCCATGATGAGGCTGTTTTCTTCGGGGACGCCGTCAAAACTCCAGGCGTAGTTGCTGCCGTTGTCGGGGAGGCAGAATTTATTTTTCATCCAGTCGCCGCCCCAGACGCCCGGATCGTAATACGGCACCAGACGGAAGGGCTTTCGGGCTGTCCGGGCCAGGGCGGCCCTGTAGGCGTCTCCGTTCACCAGCACAGGCGAGCCCTCCCGGGTGCAGTCGAGATAAAGGTCCATCTGTCCGAGGAGCCGGTCCTTGATCTCGTCGCCCCAGCGCCATTCGGCAAAGAAACCCCGCTTGTATTTTTCACGCCCGGAAACCCGGCTTTTGGCCGTGTTCCAGTTGGACAGGCCGCGGCGGTAGCGGAGCTGGATCTCCCAGCGGGTGATATCCGCCATGATGCAGATGTCGCCTGCGGAAATCAGGGAGGCTCCCACTCCGGCTATCAGCACCCGCCCCTTTGCGTTTTCCGCCAGCCGGCGCGCCTGGCGCAGCCGGTCTTCCGGGAAGAAATCCCTCAGAGATCGGCGGGTCATATATCCGAACACGGGATCGTCTGTCAGATCTTCGGCGATCATGGCGTCCGTTTCCTCCGGCGATACGGCAAAATCATCGCTGCGGAGGATCAGGTCAAAATCGTCCGGGCGGAATATACCCGTCACGTCGGCGGCGTTGACGCCGGGATAGAATTCCACAACGGCCGTCCTTCCCGCGGCGTCGAGCCTTTCAAGTATGGTATTGCGGACGGCAGACGGCTCGCTCCATGCTCCCGAAGCGCAGCGGCAGCA
>JAGDAG010000248.1 GCA_017959625.1 Abditibacteriota bacterium
CACCCTGGAGGACGGAGCGCTCAAGGGCGGTTTCGGCTCCGCATTGGGAGAAGCCCTTGCCGGGGAAGGCGGCGGCGAGCTTCTTGCGGGCTGCATGGGGCTCCCCGACAGATTCATCCCCCACGGCAGCGTAAAATATCTGAAGGAAATGCTGGACCTCACCCCCCGGGCGGTGGCCGAAGCAATAAAAAGCCGTCTTGCGAAAACGGAAACGCAGCGCCCCTTGTAATTTGTTTCGGATTGTGTTATAATATTAAAGCGTAAATATGCAAATCACTCGTCGGAGGATCAAATAATGGCAACAGGCAAAATTTCAAAAAACGCGCGGCGTTCCGGTCTTATGTCTCAGGGAGAGCATAAGGTCGTTATAGAAAACGATAACACAAGAGGAAAGGTTTTTGTAGAGATCCGCACAAAGCTGGAGGAAGGCAACATTCCTTTCCAGAATCTTTCTTCGAGCCATCCTATCCAGATATCCAAGGGCTCCTTTGAGCAGGCGGCGGAGATCATCAAGGCTGCGCTGGGCGAACGCTACAGCGTGGAAAAAGAAGAGGCCGGCTGTCTGGTGTTGGTGGAGAACACTCCCAAGACCCCCGCTAAAATGGTAGTAAAGGAAAGCCCTTTCAGCTGGTACAAAGCCAACTAACACTGTTTTTTGCAGCCAAGCACCGTTTATCGGTGCTTTTTTTACACTAAGATGATCAATATTTCAGTTCTCGGTTCCACCGGCTCTATAGGGACCCAGGTCCTGGACGTGGCGAAACGCATGCCCGATCTCGTCAGGGTAGCCGCCGTCTCGGCCATGGAGAATCACGCCCTGCTCCTGGAGCAGGTAAACCGCTTTCACCCGGAATACGCCGTCATAGGCTCCTCCGAAGGCTACGACCGCCTGAAGGACAGCATGCCCGCAGGCACCCGTCTGCTGCAGGGCGCGGAAGGCCTTATGACCATCGCCGCCCTGCCGGTCGTCGACAAAACGGTGGTATCCGTAGCGGGGTTCCCCGGCTTTGAGCCCACTCTCGCCGCCCTGAAGGCGGGCAAACAGGTTTGCCTGGCGTCAAAGGAGGTGCTGGTGGAAGCCGGCCATCTGGTATTCACCCCCGAGGTGAGAAGACGCAAAAACGCGGTGCTGCCCATAGATTCCGAGCATTCCGCCATTTTCCAGTGCCTCAACGGGGAAAGCCCCCGGGAAATACGGCGCATCATACTCACGGCCTCCGGAGGCCCCTTCCGGGATACGGGCCTTGAAGACATGGCGCGCATCACCGTGGAAGAAGCCCTGAACCACCCCACCTGGAAAATGGGCAAAAAGGTGACGGTAGACAGCTCCACCCTTATGAACAAGGGGCTGGAAATAATAGAAGCCAAATGGCTGTTCGGTCTGGAGCCGGAGCAGATATCCGTTCTGATGCACAGGGAAAGCATCGTTCACAGCATGATAGAATTCCGGGACTCCGCAATAATAGCCCAGCTGGGCATGCCGGATATGAGAGTGCCCATCCAATACGCCCTGCTCTTCCCCCGCAGGCAGGATACGGGCCTGCCCAGGCTGGATTTGGCCAAGGCGGGAGCCCTGCACTTCGAAGAAATAGACAGGTCCCGTTTCCCCGCAATCGGGCTGGCCATGCACGCTCTTGAAGCGGGCGGCAGCCTGCCCTGCGTTATGAGCGCCGCGGACAACGCCGCAGTGCAGCTCTTTTTGCAGGGGAAGATAGGCTTTTTGGACATAGTGCGCCTCACGGCGCGGGAAACGGAAAGGGCCGCCGTGATCAGGGATCCCTCCATAGAGGAGATAATAAGCATCCACAGGGAAACGGAACGCAGGGTCCTTTCGGACTACGCATAAAAAAAGCAGACTCCGGTCTGCCTTTTCTGCTAATACACTCCTTCTTCGATGAATATCCTTCTCGCCCAGTCTGCCCATTCGTTTTTGACGTTGATATCCTCTAAGGTGGGATAATCCTTGGCGATAAGCCCGCCTCCGTGGGCGCCGAAGGTCTTCAGCATGAGCCGGGCCTCGGCTTCTATTTTGTCCCGGTCGCCTGTGACAAGTATCTTCTGTATATCCACGGGGCTCCAGAAGGTGCAGCGGCCGCCGAACTGGCTGTTGAGCCTTTCCGTGCCCGCCAGCTGGGGCTGGTCGAACTGGAACACGTCCACCCCCGCCTCTATCAGGTCCTCTATGATATCGTAAACCCAGCCGCAGGAATGGAGCAAAAACTTCATGCCTTTTTCGTGGCAGGCCGCGGCAAAGCCGGTATAGAGGGGCTTGAACACCTCCCGCCACAGCCGGGGATTGATGAGCATGGAGGTCTGGGTCCCGAGGTCGTCGGCAAACACGAAGCCGTCGGCGCCCCGGAGGTGCGACAGTATCTCCAGATAATAATCAAAAAGCTTGTCGAGAAGCAGGAGCACCTTGTCTTTTTCCAGAACTATATCCATCAGGTAGTTTTCCAGCCGCCGAAAGTTATAGGTCCCGGCAAAAAAGCCGTTGCAGGACACTATAAAGAACTTATCGCTTTGCCGGGCAGCCTGTTCCACCCTGTCAAAATAGGACAGGTCCAGAGGCGGCAGGCTGAACTCGGGAAGGCTGTCCCATTTTTCGTTCTCCAGCCCGCCCTTCAGGCATTCGCCCTTGGTTTTGCCGTTGAGCCGTCCGTATATATCGCCGTTGGCGTTCATCATCAGATCGCCCTCAAAGTCCGGGAACAGCTCCGTGAGTTCCCTGTGGCGCCCCCAGGACGCCAGCTCCGGCCTGGGATGCTTCGGGCTGTAAGCCCCCGCCCCCTGCATATCTGTCTTTTGTATCAGGGGGAAATCAAGGCCTATTCTGGGAGGCGCGTCAAATTCGATAACTCTTTTTATTATTTCCCTGCTTGTCATTTATTTCTCCGCCCGGGTGTTATTATTACTTATATTATAGCATTTTATCGGGTAATCCCGGCCGGATATGCTATAATTATTATGTAAAGGCTATGGGATATGCCATTCTAACGGAGTGTATAATGATTACGGAGAAGATCATGCTGTTTATTTGCCTTATTTTCGCAGCGCTTTTGGCCGGACGGCTGTATGCCGCGGATATGTTCGTTCTGGAGGAAGCCTCCTCCTTTGCCCTGTCTGCCGAGAACCCCAACGGCGCAAAGGGGGGCGGAGCCGTTCCGGAGACAAAGGGAGGCCTTAAGCCCTCTCCCGCCGTCAAAGTGGCGCCCGGAGAAACTGCCGTGATCGCGGATTTCAAAGGCCAAGGGACCATCAACAGCATCTGGGTGGGAGGCGAAGTTGTCCCGGAATTTATTCTGCGCATATACTGGGACGGAGCCGAAGAGCCTGCGGTATACTGCCCTTTGCCGGCGTTTTTTGCCCACGCCGTTCCCACGGACATAAATCATTTTGACAGGAAATTCCCGGTGCTCAATTCTTCCATGATACTTATATCCCCTAATCACGGGATGAACTGCTACTGGAAGATGCCCTTCCGGAAGGGCTTCCGCATCACTCTCACCAACGAATCCGACCGGCCCCTGACCCATTTTTATATGATAAACGGGACCCTCACGGATATCCCGAAGAACTCCGGCTATTTTCACGCAGGGTACCGGGAAGCGGAAAACAAAGGAAAACCCTTCGTGATCATTGACGAAAAGGGCAAGGGCAAATATATGGGCACGGCTCTGGCGATCAGGACCGACAGCCCCGGCTGCTGGTGCGAGGGCGAGGCCAGATTCTTTATAGACGGCGACACGGACCGGCCCACCATCAACTTTACCGGCCTGGAGGATTATCTCTGCGGCTCCTTCGCCTGGACCGTGAACGGGGATTACCACACGGTATCCGGCTTCCACGCCGGGCTCTACTGCGTCACCCGGGCTCCCGGGACCCACGGCTACAGGGGGGACGTATTTATGGGCTACAGATGGCACGACGCCGACCCCATATATTTTGCCAAAGACATCAGGGCTACCCTGTTCAGCCTGGGCTGGAACCGGGACACCACCGGCTTTGAGACCCGCGCCGACAAAATGTGCGTCACAACGTATTATTATCTGGACAAGCCTTAAAAGGTTTCCGGACTATGACCTGAAAACCATATGAAAACAATGAGCATGCTTATACCGATCCTCGTTCTTATAATTATCGCCCTTCCGGCTTTCGCCGAAAAGCTTTACGAGCTGAAGGACGAAGCCTCATTTGCCGTATCGCCGGAAAACCCTTCCGGGGCAAAGGGGGGAGGAGCCCTGTCCGAGCTTATGGGAGGGCTGAAGCCTTCCCCTTCCGTCACGGTGCAGCCCGGAGAGACTGCCGTTCTCGCCGACTTCAAGGGGGAAGGGACCATAGACAGCATGTGGTTCGGAGGCGAAGCAGTCCCGGAATTCATTCTGCGCATATACTGGGACGGAGCCAAGGTCCCGGCGGTGGAATGCCCCCTGCCGGCCTTTTTCGCCCACGCCCGGCCCACCAACGTGAATCACTACGACAAAAAGTATCCCACCCTGGATTCGGCCCAGGTGTTCATCTCCCCCGGGCGGGGCCTGAACTGCTACTGGCCCATGCCCTTCCGCAAGGGCTTCCGCGTGACCCTGGAGAACACCTCGTCCCGGGCGATGGTAAGCTATTACATCATTAACGGCACTCTCGGGAAGATCTCCAAAAACGCAGGCTGGTTCCACACCCAGTACCGGGAGACCATGCCGGTGACCCCGGGGCAGTCCATAACCGTGCTGGACGTAAAGGGCCGGGGCAGATACGCGGGCACGGCCATGTGCCTCCGCAGCGACCCGGAAAAATGCCGGGGCTGCGGCTGCTGGTGCGAGGGCGAGGTGCGTTTTTATATAGACGGAGACAAAGAAAGGCCCACGGTGAACTACACCGGCCTGGAAGACTACTTCGGAGGCTCCAACGCCTGGGAGGTGGAGGGATCGGTATATACCACTGTCTCGGGGCTCTACTCCGGCCTTTACTGTATCAATCATAAAGAAGACGGCAAACCGGAAGACTGGTTCATGGCCTACCGCTGGCACGTGAAGGACCCGGTGAAATTCAAAAAGGACCTGCGGGTCACCATGTTCGACCTGGGCTGGAACAAAGAATTCATCCCCCTGGCCAACGACTACATCACCACGGCCTACTACTATCTGGACTCCCCCGAAGGGCAGCGGCCGGAGACAGTGTTCGACCTGAACATCCCCCTGTCCGGAACGGACAATATGATCTGGAACTGGTGGTATTATCCTCAGGCAATATCAAAAGGCGGCGACCTTTACTGGACCTTTACCACCCGGGAAGGCTATACCGGCGTCGCGCGATACGATAAAAACACCCAAAAGACAGAAAAGACCTATCTGAAGCTCTTCGGCTGCGACGACCACAACTCGGCGGCGATATATATATCCCCCGAGGGCAGGATAGTCTGCGCCTACGCCGGAGGCCACAACACGGACAACACCCTGCACGTGCGCATAAGCAAAAAGCCCCGGGACATAAGCCGGTTCAAAAGCGGCGTCGCCCTTCGGTCCTCCGGCCTCACCTGCTACAGCCAGCTCATATATTCAGGCGGCAGGCTGAACCTGTTTTACAGGGTGAACAATAAGGACTGGGCCCGCCGGGAATCCCTTGACTACGGCGAGACCTGGTCGGAGGAGCAGATACTGGTCTCCGCCCCGTTTCAGTATTACTGCCGTTTCACCCCCACAGACCGGGACGGGATCATCCGGATAAACATGTATTCCAACCCCGACCGGCCGGAAACGGACGTGAGACAGGGCTTTCTGGACGCGGAAAACGCCTTGCTGTTCAACTCCGGCATGGAGCCTATGGGCCCGGCAAAAATGCGTCCCTATACCGATTTTTCCGTGATCATCCCGAAGCCGGAAGGGCTTACCCAGCGCCTTCTGGATATAGCGGTAACAGACCCCGGCAAGGCTCTGATACTCTTTGCCCCCTTCAGCATGGAAACGGGGGAATACAGCTACAGGATATACGATAGCGGCAAAGTCATCGATCTGACAAACGGCCGGCGCCCCATCTGGTTCCCCAAGTATCAGGGTGGAGCAGCCTGGCTCACCAAAAATAAGATAGTCCTTTCGAGAAGCGACGGCGACACCGACTTTATAGAGCTGTGGTCCCTGAAAAACGGCGCGGCAACCCTTGAAAAGACAGTATGGTCGGAGCCCGTGGGCAGCGGCTTTCTGCGGAACGCCAGGCCGGTCTGCGACGTCCGGGGCAAGGCGTTTTTGTGGCACAGGGGCGCGTATCCCGACAGTGACTACACCGATTTTGATACCGAAGCCAAAATATATTATGACAAATAAAAGACGGATAACCGAGACCCAAAGGAGATGAGATCATGAGATTTGTTTTTATTCTGATGCTGCTGCTTGCCCTCACGGCCGGCGCCGCCCGGGCAGCCGGCAGGGACACCACCCTGAGGACCCGGGACGGGTCGCCTCTGTGCGGCTTTTACTTCTTCACCCACTGGTGGGAGCCCTGGCGTTCCGACGACGCCCGGGCCCTGGCCGATCTGAAGGAACAAAAAGCCATGGGCTGCAACGTAATATTCCTGGACAGCGAATGGTCCCAGATGATAGACAGGGACTGGCTCTGGCTGGACAGGGGCCACAGGCTAGCCAAAGAGGCGGGGCTGGAGATACTCCCCTGGCTGAGCCTCAAGGAATGGATCGACCTGGGGGGCGAGAACCGAGTCCGATTGGTAAAGGAAATGTACGGCGTGGATCTGAAGACGGGAATTGACTATGACGGCACGCCCAACCGCATAATCCCCTACGATCCGGCCACCATCGAAGCCGGCTACCGCTACTGCGTGGATTATCTGGAACGATATCTTTCCGGCGGAGCCATACTGCACGTGAAGGACGGCAGCAAGCTGAAGCCGGTAGTGGCCATCACCGTAGAGCTGGAATGGTCCGGCTCCAACGACGAGGAGACCAACAAACGCTTCCGCAAGTATCTGAAGGACAAGTATTCCTACACCTCGCGCCTCAACAAGGCCTGGGGCACAAAGCTGGGAAGCATAGACGAAGTGGAGCTCATGGACCCGAAGCTGTTCGACATAGAGGGCTGCAGCGCCGGCACGGCAAAGCTCACCCGGGCCGTAGAGGACCAGATAGCCTTCAGGGCCAAGGTGCAGAACGACGCCCTGGCGGAGATCAAGCGCCGGCTGAAGATCAAATATCCCGATCTTCTCATTGCCACGGAGCTGCCCCACGAGATGTTTACGGACCACCCCGCGGAAAGAAGCTACAGGATCAAAGGCGCAGCCACTCCCGAGACCACTCTCCACGCCGACATCACGGTGCTGAGGTGCACGGGCCTTCTGACCAAAAAAACCGAGGACGCCCTGATCAAATGGCAGAAGGACACGGGGCAGCGCCTGGTCATCACCTACCGCACCTACAAGGGCTGTGAAAAGGCCATAACCGAGGGCGGGGATACGGACTACTTCCGCATAGGAGAACAGGCGGCGAGGATAGGAGACGGCTTCGGCTTTTACAGCTGGAACGAAATGGTGGACACCCACATTGCCGCCGAGCCGGACATCGAGCATCCCTACGGCAAATTTGAGATCTTCACTCCCGCAGAGTCTGCCGCATGGAAAGCCCTGGCCGCCCAGCAGATAAGAAACTACAGAAGCATAGCCAGATAACCGGCCATTTTACTGACGGAGACAGATATATGAGACGGATATCAGCGCTTTTGGCGATCTTTATCCTGGCTGCCTGCGCTGCATGGGCAGACGGCAGGGACACCACTCTGAGGACCCGGGACGGGTCGCCTCTGTGCGGCTTTTATTACTTCACCCACTGGTGGAACCCCTGGACCTCCGACGACTCCCGCATAGCCAAGGATCTGGGGCAGATCAAAGCCATGGGCTGCAACGTCCTTTTCCTGGACAGCGAATGGTACCAGATGATCGCCGTGA
>JAGDAG010000249.1 GCA_017959625.1 Abditibacteriota bacterium
CCCCGGGCACTATGGCGGGCTTCACAGCCAGGATTATCACGTCTGCCGCAGCGGCGGCTTCCGCCGCGTCCTGGGCGGTGAAAACGTCTTTTTTGTTTTCGCCGCCATTATGTTTTTTTGCAAAATCGGCAATATACTCAAGGCGCCCCGGGTCTATGTCGCAGACCGTCACGCTTACCGGCAGCTCGGCAGTGATGATGCCGCAGGCGAGCCCCGAACCCATAAAACCGGCGCCGATTATGAGGACCCTGTGATTTTTTTCTCTTGCAAGCTTGCTGTAGTTGGTTATCTCGGCGCTCATTTTATTTCCTTCTGTCGAAATCCGGTCTCCTGTAGCCGCCTCTGGCCTTGAATTCGACTTCGTAGCCGCTGGGAGTAAAGATAAAAACGCTCTCCGATATCTGCGCGTAGTGCCCGTCAATGGCGTATATAACGCCGCACAGGAACTGCAGGATATTGTTCTGTTCGGGAAGGGAATCGCTGCTCAGGTCAAAGCTTATTATCTGCTCGCGGCCCTGTTTGAGGCCGTCCGCCACCAGCTTTGCGTCCTTTTCTGTTTTTACGGTCTGCCAAACGGAAACGGTGCGTTTGGTGGAGTTGGTTTTTGTTATGAACCTGCCGGAGCGGGGCTCGTCCTCCTCCCGGTAATCGTCTTCATAAATATCGTCTTCATCGTCGATATCCGATGCGGATACGTCTCTTCTGCCGCTCCCGAAAAGGTTAGTCAGATCAAAGAATGTGTTTGGCTTTGTGTTACCCATATGTCAGTGTCCTTTTAAAATACTTATCTATATTATAACACATAATTGAAGTTTTTGAAAGAAACTGCTATAATAAGATAAGTATCAACGGAGGCCATCTATGAAGCTATTCTTAGTAAATTCCACCAAACGCGTCTTTCCTTCCGACAACGGAAGCGATCTTAAGTTTTACGACGTCTACGCCGCCCGCAACGAGACCGTCAGCTGGCAGATCGTGATGTATAACGACACTACCTATCCCATGACCTGCAAAGTGTCGGCAGAGTCGGCGCTGAAAAGCCGTATCCGTCTCGAGCAGCTGATATGGGCAAAGGCCCACACCATAGACACTCCGCCGGAGGAGCTTGACGGAGTCGGCCTTATCCCCGGCCTTATCCCGGAGCCCCTTGTGGATGAAGATCAGGTCATGATACCTCCTTTTTCCAACAGAGCTTTCTGGGTGGATACTTATATCCCCGCGGAGCAGCCCGCCGGCGCCTGCTGTATCACGGCGGTCGCCGAGTGCTGTCCTTTCGGCGGCGAAGAGTTCACCGAAGAATACAAAAGCGTTTTTGATATCAATATAGCCGACTTTACGGTGAAAAACAAAAAGACCCTCAGGTGCCTGCACTGGTTCTACTGCGATTCCCTGTGCGATTATTACAAGGTGGAGCCCTTTACCGAGGAGTTCTGGCCCGTGTGCGAAAAATATATGCGCGATTATTCCGACCACGGGAACACCATGATATACCTCCCTCTTTTCACTCCCCCTCTTGACGGAGTAAAAAGGCCTACCCAGCTTTTGGGCGTGGAAAGAACGGCAAAAGACAAGTATTCCTTTGATTTTACCCTTGCCGACAAATACGTCGAGCTTGCGGGAAAGTGCGGCATAAAAGAATTTGAATGCGTGCATTTCTTCACCCAGTGGGGCTGCAGCCATCCCATACGCATCTATTCCGATCCCTCCGATGAAGAAAGCGTGCTTTTCGACCCGGAGTCCTCGGCCACCGGCGAAGAATACAGAGCGTTTCTCTCTCAGCTGATCCCCGCCATAAAAGCCTGGGGCGAGGAGAGGGGCATTTTTGACAACATCTTTTATCATCTTTCCGACGAGCCCCACGGAGAAGAGCATCTCCGCAATTACAAGGCTGCAAGAGATATGATGCGGGAGATCGCTCCGTGGATGAAGACCATGGACGCCCTTTCGGATACGGAGATAGCAATAAAGGCCGGAGTGGATATGCCCATATCCTCTGTGCATTGCGCCGAAAACTTTATAGAAGCGAACATCCCGCACTGGGTGTATTACTGCTGCGGCCCGAAGGGGAAATGCATCAACAGGTTCATGGACACCCCTCTCTGGAAGGAACGCATGCTGGGCGCCGCCATGTATAAACTGGGGGCCCTGGGCTTTTTGCAGTGGGGGTATAACTACTGGTACAAGATAGGCACCAGAAAAATGATAAACGTATATGAAGACCAGACCTCCGAGAATTATCCCGGGATACCCATGGGAGACGCCTTTGAGGTGTATCCGTCTCCGGAAGGCCCGGTGGATTCCCTGCGCTGGGAGGTGTTCCGCGAACTTTTGGAGGATCACGATCTGCTGAAGGCTGTCGAAGCAGACAGGACGCAGACCTCTCTCCGGGAGATAATCAATTACAGGGATTTCCCCAGAGACGAAGGCTTTATCTTCAAACTCAGAAAAGAGCTTCTGGAAAAATACGTCCCTTAGGCGCTGCTTTGCGCTGCAGGCGGCAGATATACAAGCGGAGATAAAAGCTGTCTTTTATTTTCGCTTGTTTTGTTGTATAATATAGGTGAATCAATTATTAAGGTCGGATTATGGAAAATATAGATTTGTCAATGCTGCGGCATTCCTGTTCCCACGTCATGGCGGCGGCGGTAAAAAAGCTTTTCGGCGACGTGAAGATCGCCATAGGCCCGTCTATAGAAAACGGGTTTTATTATGATTTCGATGCAGAAAGGCCCTTTACGCCCGAGGATCTGGAGCTCATCACAAAGGAAATGAAAAAGATCATCAAATCCAGGGCTCCTTTTATCCGCAGAGAAGTCACAAAGGCCGAGGCTCTTTCTCTTTTCAAAGATGAGCCCTATAAGCTGGAGCTCCTTGAGGCCATCGCTGAAGGCGAAACTATTTCTACCTACGAAGTGGACGGCTTTCTTGATCTCTGCCGCGGGCCTCACGTAGATCATGCGGGCAGGATAAAGGCCTTTAAGCTGATGAACGTTGCGGGCGCGTATTGGCGCGGCGATGAAAAGAACAAGATGCTTTCCCGTATTTACGGCACCGCTTTTGCTTCCAAGGATGAGCTTAACGAATATCTCCAAAGGCTCGAAGAAGCCGAACGGAGAGACCACCGCAAGCTCGGCAGAGAGCTCGATCTGTTTTCCATACAGGAAGAAGCCGGGCCCGGCCTGGTGTTCTGGCACCCCAAAGGAGCCCTTATCAGAAAGCTTATAGAGGATTACTGGAAAACAGAGCATCTGAAAAACGGTTACGAGCTGGTGGTAACTCCCCACATAGCTCTAAGGGATCTTTGGAAGACATCGGGGCATCTGGATTTCTATACCGAAAACATGTTCAGCCCCATGGAGATCGACGACGCCGATTATCAGCTCAAGCCCATGAACTGCCCCTTCCATCTGCTTATTTACAAGAGCAGGGTCAGAAGCTACAGGGAGATGCCCATCCGCTGGGCTGAAATGGGCACCGTTTACAGATACGAAAAATCCGGAGTTCTCCACGGCCTTATGAGGGCCAGAGGCTTTACCCAGGATGATGCCCATATCCTCTGTACCCGGGAGCAGCTGCATTCGGAGATACAGCGTATCATGAGCTTTATCTTTATGATATTCCGCAAATTCGATTTTACCGAATACGAGATATTCCTTTCCACAAGGCCCGAAAAATCCGTAGGCAGCGACGAGATATGGGACGAAGCTACCGGAGCCATCCGCACCGCTCTGGAGACGGAAGGGCTTTCATATCAGATAGACGACGGAGGCGGAGCGTTTTACGGCCCCAAGATCGACGTAAAGATAAAAGACGCCATAGGGCGGATGTGGCAGTGTTCCACCGTGCAGATAGACTTCAACGAGCCCGAAAGGTTCGATATAACTTACGTCGGGCAGGACGGGGAACACCACAGGCCCATAATGATACACAGGGCCCTGTTCGGCTCGCTGGAAAGGTTCTTCGGCATACTTATCGAAAACTATGCCGGCGCATTTCCTTTGTGGCTGTCGCCGGTCCAGATCGCGATCTGTCCCATAACCGACAATAATACCGGGTATTGCAAAAATGTATTCGATACTCTTACGCAAGAGGGCTTCAGGTGCAGCCTTTATGATATGAACGAGCCGCTGAAGGCCAAGATCAAGGCTGCGGAACTGGAAAAGATACCCTGTATGCTTATCGTGGGAGACAGGGACATGGAGGCGGGCAAGGTGTCGGTCCGTACCAGAAAGGACGGCGACAAAGGCGCCTTTACGGTGGAAGAGCTGATCGCGCAGCTCAAACAGGAATTATAATTTTTCACAAAGCCGTTTGCCCCGTGGCAAATGGCTTGTTTGTTATTTTTTATGAAGCATATATACGATTTATCTCAAAACGTCTGGCAGCTTTCCGGCTGGACCCCCGAAGTGTGGAGGATGCATGGCAGCGTTGAGACCGGCGACGCTTTTGCCGCGGAGATCCCCGCCATGGAATGCAGGATACCCTGTTCCGTTCAGAAGGTCCTCAGGGACAACAGGGTCATTGAAGACTGGAACGCGGGGCTGAAATTCAGAGATTCGGAATGGATCGAACACAGGCACTGGATGTTCACCACCACCGTTCCCGGCAGCGTTTTCGGCAAGGGGAAAAAATACTTTTTTGTTTCCGAAGGCCTGGATTATAAGGGAGAAATTTATTTCAACGGA
Organism: Abditibacteriota bacterium; assembly: GCA_017959625.1. GTDB lineage: Bacteria > Armatimonadota > UBA5829 > UBA5829 > UBA5829 > RGIG7931. The sequence continues at coordinate 4,686 of JAGDAG010000249.1, forward strand.
GTAAAGATAGGAGCCTTTGAAAACTCCTTTCTTCCTGTCCGTTTTCCCATATACGGGCCGTTTGGCGATGAAAACCGCCTGACTATAGTTTTTCTGGAGGCTCCCCCGTGGCTTGGGCAGTTCGGAAGGACCTCCCGTATAACCTCTCCCAAGGTCCGTTTTTATTACGGCTGGGACTGGACCTGCCGTTTTGTCCAGACGGGTATTTGGGACAGCACATATATAGAAGAGAACTCGGGCAATACGGTGTGCCGGGTCACGACGGCGGCGGACGCGGACCCCGATAAACGCTGCGGCATCCTTCACGCAAGCGCCGTTTTTGAAAAAGATTACCGAGGGCCCGTGGTCCTGAAGATCGAAGACGCTTCCGGCTGCATTTTTTCCGCCGAAGAAAACGCGGAAGGCGACTTCTGGCAAAAGACCTTTTCGGATATCCCGGCAAAGCTTTGGGACGTGAATCTTGAAGGGGAGCAGAACCTTTATACCGTTTCACTTTCATTTCCCGGTATCGGCGAGACAGTCACAAGGCGGATCGGCTTCCGGCACATAGAATGGAAGCATACCCGTGGCGCCGCACCCGAAAGAGGAAAATGGCTTTGCTCGATCAACGGAAGGGACACCTTTCTGCAGGGCTTCAACTGGGTGCCGCCTTATCATAATTTTGCAGACTGCACTTCGGAAGACTATGCAAAGCTCATAAAAATCTACAAAGACCTGGGCGTGAACGTATTGCGTGTCAACGGCGTGGGCGTCCTTGGTCCGGAAGAGTTTTACAGGCTGTGCGACGAAGCGGGCATCCTTATCTGGCAGGAGCTGCCCATGAGCAGCTCGGCTCTGGACAATACTCCTCCCTGCGATGAGAAGTTTACCGAAACCATGGTCTCTGTTTTCAAAGGCTATATCATGAGAAGGCAGCATCATCCTTCGCTGCTTTTGTGGAGCGGTGGCAACGAGCTTTTTACGGACAGCCATCTTTCCGGCAGGATGAAGCCCTGTACCGACGAGCACCCGATGCTCAAACGCCTGCAGGACGTTGCCCGAAAGGAAGACCCGTATCACAGGTTCATTACGGGGTCTCCCACCGGAGGCGCCTATACCGTGGATGACACAAACAGGGGAAAGGGGATAAACGAAAACGTCCACGGCCCCTGGAAGGCGTCTTCCATAGAAGAATGGAGCGATTATTTCCGGCGTGACGACGCCATGTTCCGTTCCGAAACAGGCGCTCCCGGGGCGTCGTCTCTCGACGTCATATACCGGTATTCCGGCGGATCCGAACCCATGCCAGTGGCAAATGAAAACGTTTTTTGGGCAAGGCCGTTCCATTGGTGGCTCGAAGTTCCGGAGTTTGCGTCCGAATTCAAAAGAGAGCCGGCGTCTCCCGAAGAATACGTGATATGGAGCCAGCGCAGGCAGGCGCAGCTTTTATATATCGCCGCAAGAGAAACCAAGCGCCGTTTTCCCGAATGCGGAGGCTTTATGGTGTGGATGGGGCACGACGTTTATCCCTGTCCCTGCAATACCTCGGTGATAGATTATAACAGAAACCTGAAACCCGCCGCCCTGTCTCTCGGGCTCGTTTTCCGAAAGAAGCCGGAGGAATTATGCGATTGATTTTTGCTGCGCTGTGTATAGTTTTGCTGTCGGTCCCCGCGTTTGCCGGCGCCGTCATCAGCTGGTTCGATCTGTATCCCATCCATTTCTATCCGGCAGACGATAACGACGGTATACCGGAAAGCGGAGCCGGGTATATAACCTATCCCGCAAGCTGCAACTGGTTTGTGAGGGAAAAAGAAGATTCCTTCAGTTTTGATTTTCTGGATGCCCAGCTAACTCAGCTCAAAAGCCTCGGGCTTTCGGGAAGCATCATATGCGAGGTGAATCCATTGTATCACGCTTCCGCGCCCTGGCTTTCGGCAAAGTGCCTGGAAGCGGGAGAAACCGTAAAAAACCAGAACGGCGGCGTTTCGCCTCAGCCGGCTATATCGTCTCCGGTCTTTCTCCGGGAACAGAAAAAGCTGGTGGAAGCCTGGATGGAGCATCTCGCTTCGATAGACCCCGAAAACCGGATAAAATACGTCCATCCGGGAGCAGAGTGGTGGTTCAACGTTTACGAACGCTACGGAGATACCGACGTTGCCGCTTTCAGGAACTGGCTACGCAATAAGTATAAAAATTTATCTGCCCTGAACGCAGCGTGGAACAGCGCTTTCGTATCCTTTGATGAAGTTACGCCTCCCGTGGTCCAGTTTACGGGAAACGGAGTTTCCGGAAGCAGAGGGCAGTCGGTGGTCACCGACTCGGCCTTCGGAGACTGTCAGGCGGCGTATATTTACGGGCCTCTTCTCGGCGGCCCCGGCAATGCAAAGCAGCTGATCCCGGCCGCCTCCGACGGCGAATACACCCTTTCCTTTGAGGTAAAAACGGAAGGCCTGAAGGGCTGCGCCTGCGCGGAAGTGGAATTTTCCAATGCAGACAATTCCGCCTTTGTGGTTTTCAAAGGGTCTCCCTTTGTCCGCGAGCAGGATTCGGACTGGCATACTGTGAGCTGCGCGATAAAAGCGCCGGCTGCCGCAGGATATATGAATGTCCAGCTTGAGCTCATGGGGCGGGGAAAGGTGAGCTTCAGGAATTTCGCCCTGACCGATGCAAAAGGAAACCGGCTTTCAAAGCCTCTTTCGGAGTGGAACGAAGTGGTGTGGTCCGGCAGCGGCCAGTCTTTTTCCCGCGACGGGGAAGTCTGCGTCATAGAAAACCGTTCCGTCCCCGGGCATTACAAAAACGAAGACGCCGCAGTTTATGACTGGACAGTTTTCTGGTACGGGCATGCGGCAAAATGGATAAACTATACCCACAGGCTTTTCAAAGAATGTTCCCGGGGCAGAAAAACCGTTTCTTATCTCACCCACGCCTTCGCCTGGGGTGTGGAATGGGATACGGTTGCCGCCATCGCCATCAGCCTTGACAGGGTGCTGATGGATTCCGGCGCCATAGACGAGATCGGGCTTCAGGTCTGTTCTGCCGACGGCGACGACTTTCGTATAACCTGCGCTCTCGATACCGCAAGGAAATACAAAAAACCCCTGTGGGCGGTGGATCTGGTGGATTTCACTTCCGGAGTGTATATCGGCGAATGGTATATAAATAAAATGGCTCAGAACGCCGTTGCTTCCGGGGCCCACGGCCTGGTATACTGCGGGTGGAACCTTAAGCATCTTACCGACGACTACAGCTATAAGAACCATGTCTCCGCGGAAGCTCTCGGCAGGATCAATTCTCTTGCCGAAAACGGGATAAATATCCTTGAGGGAAAAAAGGCGCCCCTGGAGGCGGCCATCGTTTATACAAATCTGCCGGCTTCCTCCAATGACGCCGCCGGCTATAAAAACAGCCCTTTCAGTTTTATGGGCTGGTACAAAATACTGAAAGCCTGTATGGTCAACGTGGACGTCGTCAGTCTGGCAGAGCTGGAAAAAAGGCCCGGCCTGCTGGCCGGATATAAATACGTAGTGGTTCCCGACTGCCCTTATATATCGGACAAAGCCCGAAAGGAAATTATGAGAGATCCGGACAAGGTTTATTTCGGCGGGCGCTTCGGCCTGTTTTCCGAAACAGGTTCTCCCCTTAAGCCTCTTTCGCCTGAGACCCGGGAGGACCTGGGAGAAAAATACTGCGGCATACTTGAAAGAGACACCCATGCCGGCAATACTCCTCCCTTGTTCTTATGGGGAGAAGAAACGGCGGAAAGGGCCGCAACCCTTCACAAAGGGATCGAGACCCTCAGACCGCGCCTTAAGAAGGCCGGCGTCGCTCTGCCTTTTGAAGGCGGCAATATGTATATTCATGCCACCAGGTGGCAGAACGGAAAGGAAACGGTTTATTATCTTGTAAACCAGAAAAAAACGGGCGCATTTCATCTTTCCATGCCTTATCGCACCGGAATGACTGTCCTGAAAGACGGAAAAGAATTCCTTCCGCAGGAAAGGGGCGGAAGAACGGATATAGGTAGTTTTGACACAAGCTGTATAGTGAGAATACCCAATGAAAAATGATTATGAATTTGATTTGACGGAGGCATACAAAAGCCTTGCCGCCGACAGACACAAGCATTTTTACGAACCGAGGGCCATTTCGTCCTTTGCCCGGGCCGACGCCGAAGCGTGGCTGAGGACGAAGGGCTGTTCCCATGCTCTTTGGAAAGGCGAACGCTGCTTTTCGAGGCTTGCTTCCATGGTCCCGGACGTGGACACAAGGGAACTGATCCCCGGCTGTCCGAAATTCGGCGCTTCCCCGCAGGAATTGAGCGCCGAGCAGCGGGAGGCCCTTGTGGAGATACCGCCGTTCCCGGGAGGTGACAACGGCCATATGCATCCCCATTACGAAAGGCTCTTTCTTCTGGGGCTCCGGGATATGAATGAATATATAGCCAACTGCGAAAATAATAACGGCGCTTCCGATTTTTACACGGGCTGCCGCCGCGCTCTTTCCGGCGTCGCCGAATATATCCGGAAAACCGCGGCTGCCTGCAGGGCGAAGGGTATGAACGAACAGGCGGAAAACTGCGAGGCCGTGATATCGGATCCTCCCCGCACTTTTTACCAGGCCCTTTTGCTGATGTTTTTCCTGGAGACCTGCCTCTGGTACGGGGAAGACCATAATCTGGTCACCCCCGGGAGAATGGACAGGACGCTTATCGCCTTTTATGAACGCGATATCAAACAAGGTATCCTTACGCAGGAAAAGGCGTTCCGCCTGCTGTGCGACTTTTTTCTGCAGATCAATAATATCTGCGCTCCCGGCCTGGCGCTGTCGGTCATCGTGGGAGGCCCGGACGGGGAAGGGGGCTATTTTGTCAACGACCTTACTTATCTCGTTATCGCGGCAAGAGTGAAAACGCGGCTTGTGTATCCCACCGTGGGCCTGGCCTGGACTCCGGAGGTCCCTGTGGAATTGATGGATTTCTGCTGCAGGCTCGAGCTTGAAGGAGTGGGGTGCCCCGCTTTCTTCAACGACCCTGTCATAGAAAAGGGGCTTGCCCTTTACGGGGTAAAGCCGGAGGACAGGGCGGAATGGATGAATTCCACCTGTGTGGAGATAATGCCTGCCGGGTGTTCAAACGTGTACGTGGCAAGCCCGTATTTCAACTGCAGCGCCCATCTTCTGGAAACGGTAAAGGAAGCAGCCGAAAATATGCCCGGGGATATAGAAGAGTTCAAGCAAAACTATTACAAAAGGCTTCGGGAGCAGGTGGAAGCCGCGGGAAAAGGGCAGGACGCCGCCTGGCAGGCAAGAAAGACAAAGGGCCTCAACCCGCTTCTTAGCTGCTTTACAAAAGATTGCCTTGAAAAAGGAAAAGACTTTGATGACGACGGCGCCAGATACACCTGGGTGGAAAACTCCTTTGTGGGCACCGCCAATACCGCAGACGCGATCTACGCCATAGACGAACTGATATACAAAACCGGAAAAACCGATTTCAAAACTCTGTATGCCGCTCTTGAGGCGGATTTCGAAGGCTATGAAGAACTCCGCAGGCTCATCCTGTCGCTTCCGAAATACGGAAACGACTGCGACGGGCCCGACGCCATAGCGGCAGAGCTTTTTACAAAAGAAGCCGGGATATCCCGTTCCGTCACGGTAGCGGGGCACGAATACGTTCCGGGGACGTTCTGCTGGATCAAGCACGCGCGCCTTGGCAGTATGACCATGGCTACCCCCGACGGCAGAAAAAAAGGCACCGCCTTTGCCGACGGCGCAGGCTCTGCCCAGGGCCGGGACTTGAACGGACCCACGGCTTCGGTGAAATCCACTACCAAATGGGACCACACTCCCATGATAGGGGGCCTGGTCCAGAACCTGAAGTTTTCAAAAGACAATATGTCCGGAGAAAAGGCCGCTTCTTATCTGAAGGCGCTGGTTGAAGCCTATCTTCTGCGGGGCGGTATGGAGATACAGATCAATATCACCAGCCTTGAGGAATTAAAGGACGCCCGGATCCATCCCGAAAACCATGGGGACCTGATAGTTAGAGTGGCGGGTTATTCGGATTATTTCGTAAATCTCACGCCGGAACTGCAGGATGAAGTCATATCAAGAAAGGAGCATTCCTTTTGCTGAAATACCATTCTCTTTCCGGCGCTGATATCGCTTCTCTGCTGGAACAGGAAAAAATACCTGCTTTCAGGGGCAGGCAGCTGCAGGACTGGGTGTATTCCAAAAGCGCCGGATCCTTCCGGGAAATGAACAACCTTCCCCTTGTTCTCAGAACGAGGTTTGAAGAGCTTTTCGATCTGGAGGTCCCGGAAGGCGTGCGCGCCGAACGTTCATCCGACGGTACCTGTAAATACGTTCTGAAACTCTCCGACGGAAATCTGATAGAATGCGTGTATCTTCCTTATTCCGACAGAAGATCCGTGTGCGTCTCTTCCCAGGTGGGCTGTCCCGTGGGCTGTGTGTTCTGCGCATCCTGTGAAAACGGATACGTGCGGGATCTCACCCCGGGGGAGATAGTGAACCAGCTGCTCTTCGTCCAGAGAGAAAACGCCTGCAGGGTGACCCACGTGGTGTTTATGGGTATCGGCGAGCCGCTTTTGAACCTTGATAACGTGGAAAAAGCCGCAGAGATCATAAACAAGGAAATGGGTATAAGCCGCAGGCGGATCACCGTATCCACCTCGGGAATAATAAAAGGGATACGCGCCCTTGCCGACAAAAAGTCGGAAATGACCCTTGCCCTGTCTCTTCATTCGCCTTTTCAGGAGCAGAGAGAGACGCTTATTCCCGCGGCGTCCGCTAACCCTCTTCCCGGGCTCACCGACGCCGCCGATTATTATTTCGGAAAAACCGGAAGAAGGATCACCCTGGAATACCTTCTTATAGACGGAGTCAACGACTCCATTAAAGCCGCGAATGCTCTTGCGGCGCTTGCAAAAAGGCTCAAGGCCCACGTAAACCTGATACCTTATAATAAAGTCGAAGGAAAACCCTTCCGGCGTCCGCCGGAAAAAAAGATAAAAAGCTTTGAAAACGCTCTTCTGGCGCAGAATGTCCAAACCACCCGCAGAGCGGAGCGGGGCTCCGCCAAAGCCGCCGCTTGCGGCCAGTTGAGATATGAGACAAGCAGTAATACGAAAAAGGAGAACGACGTATGCTTCAAAGGATCGCAGAGCTGAAAAAAGAAAAGAATGCAGTCATTCTTGCTCACAATTATACCTGTCCCGAGCTTCAGGACCTTGCCGATCACACCGGCGACAGCCTTGAATTGTCCCGGATAGCCTCAAAAACCGATGCGGACGTGATAGTTTTCTGCGGGGTCCACTTTATGGCCGAGACCGCCAAGATACTTTCACCGGAAAAAACCGTGCTCATCCCCGACAAAAATGCCGGCTGCCCCATGGCCGATACCATCACTATCGAGAAGCTCAGGCTTTTCAAAGCCATGTATCCCGGCGTTCCCGTCGTAGCGTATGTCAACACCACGGCCGCCATAAAATCCGAGGTGAACGTGTGCTGCACTTCGGCAAATGCCGTGAACGTCGTGAGGAATATCGATTCGGATACAGTGCTGTTCGTGCCCGACAGGCATCTCGGGGCGTATATCGGCCGGCAGATACCGGAAAAGAAGATAATCTGCTGGGACGGCTGCTGTCCGGTGCACAACAGGATACTTGCCACCGACGTGATAAACAAGAAAAAAATGTATCCCGGCGCTTTGGTGGTGGCCCATCCGGAATGTCCCGCCGACGTTTTGGAGCTGGCCGACATCATCGCTTCTACCAGCGGTATGATAAGAGAGATCAAAAACTCGGACAAAAACGAATTCATCATTTGTACGGAGCGCGGGCTCATCCATCAGTTCGCGAAGAACTCCCCCGAAAAGAGCTTTATTAACGTTAATCCCGTCAACGTTTGTCCCAATATGAAAAAAATGACTCCCGAAAAGCTGCTTCACTGTCTTGAAACCATGACGGATGAGGTGGTCCGGGAGGATTCTGTTATTAAAAATGCTGCCAAGGCTTTGGAAAGGATGATATTATACTGATGTATTTGGACAGAAACTATATTTATGACAAAGTAAAAGAGGCCCTTCGCGAGGACGCTCCCTACGGAGATATCACCAGTCAATTCACCATAGACCCGGAAACCCGGAGCAGGGGAAGGATATGGAGCAAGTCGGAAGGCGTTCTGGCGGGGATCGAGGTGGCGAAAGCCGCTTTTGATCTGGCCGATCCCGAAGGCAGCGTGGTTTTCCTCAAGTCCGACGGGGACCGTCTTAACTATGGCGACGTTATATGTGAAGTGGAAGGAACGGCAAGAGGCATACTTACCGCGGAACGCATCGCCCTGAATTTTCTGCAGCGTATGAGCGGGATCGCTACCATGACAAGGACCCTCGTTGACGCCGTTTCCCATACGAAAGCGCGTATTGTGGATACCCGTAAAACAACCCCGCTGTTAAGGATGTTCGAAAAATACGCCGTGCGCTGCGGCGGCGGGATAAACCACAGGACAGGGCTTTCCGACGGGATCCTTATAAAGGACAACCATATCATCGCCGCCGGCGGCATAACCCGGGCTGTGGAAAAAGTCCGGAATAAAGCGCCCCATACTCTCAAAATCGAACTTGAGATCAAATCCCTTGCTCAGCTTCAGGAGGCGCTTGACGCCGGAGCCGATATCGTTATGCTGGACAATTTCGCGCCTGAAGATATGAAAAAAGCTGTAAATGCAGCCGGCGGAAAAGCGCTCCTGGAAGCTTCCGGCGGTATCAATGCAGATACGGTACGGGCTGTTGCCGAGACGGGAGTTGATATAATCTCCGTGGGAGCGCTCACCCATTCCGTAAAGGCTTTGGATATAAGCCTTGACCTTGACGATTAAAAAAAGCAGGCGACCGCCTGCTTTTTTTTGCCGCAGGTTGCCGAATCTGTACAAAACGTGCTATAATAAAAGTGTTAAAAATTATCAAAAACGGACTTTTAAATGGACGACCATCATCAACCTCTATTTAAAGCACTCTGATAATCCTTCTTTTCGGGGTGCTAATCTTGCAAAGGCATCGGCATCCTGACGCCTTGCGTTTATTTTTGCGTTTCGCGCTTTTTTTTGCGTTCGCACAGAAAAAAAAGGAGCAGGGCTGTATGATTTACAATCAACATAATCCTACCGTAACTGTTATATCGTGTAACGGCAACTGCCGCTTCAGCGGCGTTTGGCGTCTTTTTCTGTCCTCTGTTAAGAGTCTGTACGGGAGGAACGTATGATCCATAATGACAATACCGTAGAGTACAAGATCTCCGGCGGAAAACTGGAAGCGGTAGAGAACAATACTCCGGGGACGCGCAACGACTCTCCCAGCGTAGTCGTTTACACAAAGCCTTCCGAGGACGTTCTCAGTTACCTTGTCAATACCATGTCCATCGACGAGCATACCCTGAATTCCGCGCTGGACAACGACGAGATCGCCCGTCTGGAATTCGAGCCGAATCATAAGGCCGCCATCATCAAGAGGCCAAAGGGCTTTAAGGACCTCAGCTGGGAATTCAGCGTGTCTTCCATCGGGGTGTTTGTTTTTGAAAACTCCCTTATCATAGTGCAGAACGAATCTCTTCCGCTTTTTAACCTTAACAAGACCGCGGGGCGGTCCGACACGGTGAACGGAGTATTTCTGAACATCCTTTATCACAGCATCAATCAGTTTCTCAGAAATATCAAACTCATCAACCAGGTCTCCAACGCCATCGAGAAGAACATAGAACACAGCCTGGGCAATAAGTCCCTTTCAAGTATGTTCGAGCTGCAGAAAAGCCTTGTTTATTATCAGAGCGCAGTCCAGTCCAACACCATGCTTCTCAATAAACTGAAAATGAATACGGTAAAGCTTGGCTTCACCGAAGAAGAAGAAGAATTTCTGGACGATATGATCATCGAGAACAAACAGTGCGAGAAGCTTGTTGATATGTATTCAAGCATTCTTACGGGAATGTCCGACGCCCGGGTATCCATCGTCAATAACAATCTTGCCATATTGATGAAAAAGCTGACACTTATAACCCTGGTCTTCACTCCTCTTAATATACTGGCTTCTATTGGCGGGATGAGTGAATACACCGCGTTTACAAAGGCGATACCGTGGACCATAAGCTATCCTCTCTTTATCGTCGCCCTTACCGCCATAGGCTATATAATCTGGTTTTTCATACGCAATATAGGAGAGGATGAAAACGAGCCGAAAAGAAACGGCAGATTCAGGCTTCCCGAACGCAAACCCAAGAAGGATAAAAAATGAATATTCTCGTGATAGGTTCCAGCAACACAGATATGACTGCTCTCGTTCCTTCGATCCCCGGCCCCGGCGAGACCGTGGTGGGATCGGGCTACAGGGTGACTCTCGGGGGAAAAGGGGCAAACCAGGCCGTAGCCTGCGCAAGGCAGGGAGCCCGGGTGACCTTTATTACAGCCCTCGGCAACGACTCCCTTGCCCAAGACCACCTTGCATCCTTTAAAAAGGAAGGCATCGATACGTCTTTTATAGCAAGAAAGCCTGTCCATACCGGTGTCGCTCTCATTTTTGTGGATCAAAACGGAGAGAACTCCATAGGGGTCGCCGCCGGAGCCAACGATATGCTTTCACCTTCGGACATAGATGCGGCAGACGGCTGTTTCAGAGAGGGGGATATACTGCTTCTGCAATTGGAGATACCTTCGGAAACAGTGCTTTACGCCGCCCGGAAGGCAAAAGAGAGAAAAATGAAGGTGATACTCAATCCGGCGCCCGTAAGGAATATCCCCCGGGAACTGTTTTCCTGCACCGATATCATCACCCCCAACAGGCACGAGCTTGCCGCTTTGGGTATCGCGCCGGAAAAGCTTTTTGAAATGGGGACGGAATACCTTATCACTACCCTCGGGGCAGAGGGAGTGAAGCTCGTTTCCAGCGGGGAAAGCTATATCGTTCCCGCTTATAAGGTGAGGCCTGTGGATACCGTGGGAGCAGGGGATTGTTTCAACGGCGCTTTTGCCGCTTCTCTTGCAATGGGCTATGATATCAGGGCGTCCCTCGAACGCGCCGTTGCCGCCGCCGCCATCGCCGTCACAAAGGAGGGCGCCCAGGCCGCTATGCCCACGGCGCGGGAAACGGAGCTTTTTATCCAAAACAACAGCATATGATAAAAAAGGCTGCCGATGGCAGCCTTTTTTTATTGGTTCCTGAGCAGGACCTCGCTTTTTATATTTCCTTCTACTCTGAGCCTTCCTTTTTTGCAGGCGACTTTCGACAGATAAAGCCCGTTTTTGGAGGTATCCAGGGTGTAAACCGGGTTGATCGACCCAGAGACAGCATCCTTTGTCCACCCCTTAAGGGAAACCTTTATTCCCGGGATATCTATTTTTTTAGGGTCGAACCACACGGAGCTCCCGTTTTTTATGCTCAGAGTTCCTTCTGCCCGGGCTTTTACCGAAACGCCCAGCACCTTTTTTACGGCCACCGCTTCAAGGCTGCCTTCCCTGAGTTCTATTTCCAGGCTTTCTCCCTTTTTTGCGTTTTCGGCGGCGATCCTGTTGATCTCCTTTTCTGTAAGAGAAGCCTTAAAAAAGCCGTTATCGCATTCCGTGATCCTTTTTGACGAAACACTGTAAACTATGTTTGGCAGGACTATATTCAGTTCCTCATAGCGCGTACCGTCGTATCTGACGTTTTTGCCCGTAAGTTCAACTCTTTCCACGCGGCCCCTGATCCAGTCGGAAAA